>JAGLGG010000191.1 GCA_023144145.1 Anaerolineales bacterium
ACACTGGCTTTCAGTGGGGCGTATTCCTGTCATTTTATCGGATGATAACCACCAGAAGGGGGATCCAAAACATTGCATAGTTAAGTACGCGTTTCATCCCATAATGCCCTGCGAACCAGAGCAAAGAGATTACCATCCCGGTTGAGACCCTTACCAGTCCAAGTGGCTCTCTAAAAGTGGAATGGGGAAGGAAAACGATTAACAAGCAATTAATTAACAATGCCCATGCATGAACGCTTCGTTCACCGCTCAGTAATTTCCTGCCGGATGAAATCACGCCCCAAATACTTGGGATAACCACCGTTGGCCCAAATATCACCGCTAAGAGGATGAATGCTTCGATACTGGCTCCCCCTATCCGGATCAATCCATAGTAAGGAAAAATTTCAAAGGGAGTCGCCATGGCACCACCGCTCGCAAAACCCAGCTGACCAAATGAGTACCACAACCATCCCTGCCATGCTGCAAAAATCAATGCTGGTGAAAGCATGGCAGCCCATTCACTCTTCGTCTTGTTTTTAGTTATATCGGCGAGAAAAGAAGCAAACCAGAAGGCAAGCATAATTTCCTTGGTTAGTAAGGCCAGAGCGAGTAATGCGTAACTTATTTTGAACCGTTTTACCAGTCTTGCGTACCAGGCGCTAAGCGCAAGTACAAATGCTAGTGGCTCATAGAGATCTGTCCCAATACCTACTAAAATGCCTGCCCAAAGACCGAATACCAAGCTGTACCTTGATGGAATGTCGATTGCAATCAAATAACGAATCAGAATCCAAGTTGCTAAGGCAATTGAAATCAGGTTAATGAGAATTAGGGTCCAGGGAATCCAATCTATTCTTGTGAGGGCAAAAATCCTCGCCAGTAATGGGTATAGGATTCTCTGGTAACGATAAGCTGGAACATCTAGAAACTTTTCTACCGTCTCGGGATTGAGATCGCGTGCGATATAGTATGCGAATTGTCCATCATATCCCTCACTCCCATCAGGATCACCTTCACTATATCTGGTCCCTATCTCCGCAAGTGCGACAGGATCCCAATCGTATTTTTCTAGTCTGAATACCAAATAAACAAGCGAAACGATCACAACAACCAGGATGGGCCAATAGACAGCTAGTTTCTTCTTATTTTCCATAACACAAAACCCATTGATGTTAACGAAATGAGGCTTATTGCAACGCCAATAGTGAATGAAAAGGGTTGGTACTTGAATTCAATTGTGTGTGAACCTGGTTCGATCAGCAATGCGCGTAAAACATAATTCGCCTGAAATATCTCTGAGCGAACACCATCTATCTCAGCGATCCATCCGGGGAACCAAAGGTCAGAGAGAACCAATATTGTATTCGTTGGAGTAGAGACCATCAATTGGACGGAATTGGGGTTGGCCTGCTTAATCAGTGTAATCTGACCGTCAGACCCCCAAGCTCTCTCCATGGTCTCACCGCTCCGTTCAATCACTACCTGCTCATGAGGATTAAAACCATTCTCAAATATTATCTTCAACGCTTGCTCGTCATTTTCAACCCATATAACCTGGTCCAATAAATGTGCCCTTTGTGGATTAGGTGTCGCTTGATAATGAACTGTTTTTATATCCGAGGAGTCCCACTGCGAGATCCAGCCAACGTCAACGAACGATAACCATCGCAAGTACTCTTCGGTTGTGAGCGTTTCTAACCTGGAGTGCCATTCAACATAGCGAGCGGAAAGTATTGGATCGAAATTGTTTAACGACGACACACCATCCAACATTGTTGTATTAGGGATTCCTGAATCACGCACCACCCTCCAGTCGACGTTGGGGAAAAAAGTATCAAACCGATGGGTCTGTTCAAATTTCAGTTGATATTCCATATCTGAGTTCATGAATACTCGGTGATCATCCGAGACACTATTCACCAGCTCGCTCTGATTTTCGTAGATATCCATGTCCACAGAAGGACTAAGACCCCAGCCAGCCCAAAGCATGTCGATGGATATTAACAAGCATGCCACTAAAGGCCAGACGATACTTGGCCGAAGTCGTCGGCGCCAGGCAACAATTCCAACTAACGTAAACCACACTCCCATCATTACGAGAGATGGGATAAAACTATCCTTAATATCCGGAAGAACAAAGAATGCTAGTAATGCGATTACGCATATGGCTGCGGCCCCTACAGTCCCAAGGCGAACCCAGAATAGCCCTATCAGTTCACCCTTCTCCCAATAATTCGCGCCTAACCCGGCAAGCAGTGCAAAACTGAATACGAAAAGGAATGACCATCGTGTAGGCGCCTGGAATAGATTAAAAGTTGGTATATTCTCAAAAAGGAAAGTGAAGATAGGCGTATTCTTCCCCAATGCCAATATCATCGAGACCACGATGAAAAAGAATAGGAAACGCGGCAGCCGCCCTTCATCCTTCTTTCTAATCGTTCGCAGCAAGAAGAGACTACCTAAAACAAGAGGGAAAATGCCCAGGTAGATCGCATCTTCCCAAAAGGTAGCATAGCCCCAATAATTGCCCGTTGCTGGATTGCCGAAGAGGTTGGGCATGAGCAATCCAAGGATGCGCCAAGGCCAAAAGGAGTAATTCAAGGCGAATTCCGGGTCAAGATCCGCGGCCCGTTGTGATTGCATCAAGTACTCTAAGACAGGTAGGAGCTGGATCGAACTGAGTAAAAACCCGAGCAACCCTGCTGCGCTAAGCGCACCTCCAACTCTAATGACGCCCCTCAACCTGCTGTGGCTGAACCCTCTCCATATTATCCATATGGCCGTAAAAACGAGTGAGTACCATGCCGTTTGTGCGTGGCCAGCTAACCATTGAAACCCAAACAATATACCGAGAAAAATGATGGAGCGAATATTGGACCGATTTATTCGAGACGTTGCGTGTTCTTTCGTGAGTCTTTCTGCCATGAAAATGATCCATGGCAGCCAGGCCGCGGCAGCATTAATGCTCAGGAATCCCACTCTTGCAATCATGAACCCGGAAAGTGAGAAGCTTAGTGCAGCGACAGTTTGAGCAAATACCCCCAACCCTAACTCCCTTGAAAGAGAGCGCATCCCCAAACCTGCCCAGATGATGTGTAAGAGCACCAGTAACCCATGCCCCCATGCAGGACCTACAAGGAAAAGAATCCCGTTTGGGGGGTATAAAAGTGCCGACTGATAATTTGCAATGAGCGGGACACCCATACCTAAAAGCGGGTTCCAGAGCGGGACAAAACCATCGCTAATTACGTCAAGTGCAAACTCCCTCCATGGTACAAATTGAAGTAAAGGGGTTCCCCAAAATAGTGCCTCACCCCTTATCAGCATAGGCAAAAAGAGAACACAAGGAGTAAGCACGATCAACAGCCAACTGTAATATTGTCTGAAGAAATTGGTCCCTTGACCATTCAATGAGATTTTTTGGCGATCACTTCTCATGGTGATGCACCACCTGCATAAATGACCGAATAAATCTCATACTCTCCCGATTTATACACGAGTTCCAGAAATTCACTTTCCTTTATCTCTTCATTCCCAAACGTTCGTTCAAATGGTCCATAAAATACATATTCAATGGCGTGATCCTCCAAAAGATTAAACTGCTCTTCAGGAGTAAATTGACCGCTGTAAAATGATTCCACGTGAGATCTGAGCTCATCGAGATTCGGGCTTTCTGGACCATGCCCTATAACTACATAAGCAGATGTCCAAGCCGGAAGGGCATTTCCAGTCTCATAGGATGCGAGCACATTATTTGTCACATTATCGTGCTCACTCAACCACAAGAGTGCTTTAACTTCATCCGCCGGCCTGAAAACCGGGGTCGTAGGGTTGAGCGTCACTCGAGCACCCCCGAGAAGAAGGAAAAATGCTGATGGTAGCGAAAGTGAAAGCAGCACACTCCCAACAAACCTCCGCTTTCCAGGTGCCCCACCGATGAATCTCTCCAATCCTACTGCAGCGACGATAACAATAGCGACCCAGATACTCTCCGGGAATCTTCTCTGCAGGTTGTGAGGTGCGTACGCTAAAAGCGGCAAAGATAGGATCCACGCCAGCAACAGCATCCCCGACCATTTTCTTTTTTCATATATTTTTTTGACGCCCAACAACACCGGGATGAACATCAATCCATAGGCAATGATTATATGGGCAGGATGGGGTGAGATAATTCGGTTTTGGGATGTCCACGCCTCCAAGAAGGGGTCGGTGGAAAACCGAATAACCATGTAAAGCACAATTGGTGAAGGCAAAACGAGTGATCGAAATGCAGCTGTGAACCATCGCTGAGCGTTCTTGAGTGTTTTTGCTCGGATAGAAAGTATCCAAATCGATATTTGGTGAAATCCTATAACCGCAGCTGAAGATACGAGTGATAACGGATGGACCAGACCCAGCAAGAAAAGCACACCACCCGCGCACCACGCTCTTAGCAACTTTGCAGGTGAAGTCAGGTAAAGGCTCAATGCGATCAACATCAACCCTCGTGCAATAAGCATATGGGGTAATCCGTAAAAACTTAAAAATCCGAACCATTCCGGCGAATACCATTCAAGTGGAAGACTCCCCAACCAATTAGATTTGCCGATCAGGATCAACAGCCATCCAGTCCCACCACCCACTGTTGCGAGGATGGTCGCCCAACGTCTCCAATAAATCTGCTTGATGAAAAGGGCGATGAATTGATATATGGCATAAATCGCGAAGAACGTGGCGAAGATACGCAAAAGATGATACAGGACGACAAGCTGTTCATGGACCGCTGGCTCAGAAGCAAGTTTACCGATGAGTATGAACGGCAAGAATGCTACTACGCCTTGTTGAGGAAGTGTGTTATAAGGTGTGCGGAATAACCATCCCCCACTCGTTCCTATGCGCATCTTAGCCATATAGGAATTCCCATCTTCTACACCGTAAACAAATCCTGTGAAAACCCAATCCTCACCTTGGCTAGCGAATCCCAATACATAGGGAATCGTCGTTATCGATGCAACGACAACTCCAAAAACGACAATCCAACAAATTTCTCTTTTACTTAACGTTTTAGCCATACCCATGCCAAACCGAACATTGTGAGTATTGAGAGAAGGCCCCCTATAAAAACGAGCCGGGGTCGGAGTGTAAATTTAATGAGATGCGCTCCGGCTCCCAACGAAACAGCTCTGAAAACCTCTTGATATCTCTCAATCGTTGACTGCTGGCCATCGACTGTCACGGTCCAGCCAGGATAATCCACCTCACTCAGAATTAGCAATCCTGGACCTTCAGCGTGGATAACAATCTCGTTTGGGCTCCAATTAATTTCATCTACTTCACGCCAGGCAGAGCTCGATTGAGGGTCAGCCCCATCAAGCCATGCGCGCGGGCGCAAGTAAGGATTTTCATAGATGTACGTACCCGCGATCAACTCTACAAATGTGAGTTCAGAATTATTAATGGGATATGCACTGAGGACATATGCAACATTCATATATCCAAGTTTCTTTGCATCCAAAAGAAATGTTTGAGGAGTCGCCGGATCACCATCCGGAAATGGCGGCAAGGTAACCGAATAAGTGTTATCTGAAAAACCCACGGCATCAGCCATATATGTGATATAGCTCTCAAGTTGAAGAGGATTTACACCATCAGCCAATTGGAGAGAATTTTCCGCAGCGATGTGCTGAGGAATGTTGTAGGAAAGAGAAAAGATTCGCTCTAATCCTCTCTCT
>JAGLGG010000192.1 GCA_023144145.1 Anaerolineales bacterium
CTCGAATGTGCAAATTATGTCAATAAAGAAAAGGAATCGGGGAACAGGGAGCGGGGATTAGGGAGATGTCGATTTGTTGATTTGTCAATCGCTCAATTTGTAGATCCCGATTTAGCTCTAATTTTAATCGGGGAGCCAAAGAACAAGTTGATAAATTAACCTGCTCCCTGATTCCTGATCACTGTTTCCTGACCTCGTTTCACATCTCCCGACGACCCTCCAAGGCCTGCGAAAGCGTCATCGAATCTGCGTATTCTAAATCGCCCCCCGATGGAAGCCCGCGTGCCAAACGCGTCAGGCGGATGGTTATCCCCTCAAGCTTTCGTTTCAAAAACATCGCTGTGGCTTCGCCTTCGAGCGTGGGATTTGTGGCCAGGATTACTTCTTCGATTCGCTCATGCTCCAATCGCCCGATTAATTCTTCAATGCGCAAATCCTCAGGTCCTACGCCTTCAACCGGAGAAATTGCACCATGCAAGACGTGGTATCGACCTTGGAATTTTCCCGTTCGCTCAAACGCCAAAACATCAAGAGGGTCTTCCACAACACATAAAACCGTCGCCTCTCGCTGTATGTCGCTGCATATTTCACACGGGTCGTTTTCAGAAGAAGTGATATTGAAACAATTGGAACAAAAGGTTGTACCTTCATGAAGTTCACGTAGCGCTTCGGAAAGTTCCCGACTTTCCTCGCCTGAAATCCTCAAAAGATAATACGTCAGCCGGGAAGCAGTTTTGGGTCCGATGCCCGGAAGCCGCGCGAAAGCTTCGATCAACCGCTCGACGGGCCTGGGTACTGATCTCATCCGCTAATACCTGGGAGTCCCATTCCTCCGGTCAGAGGGCCCAAACGACGAGCCGCCATAACTTGAGAATCCTGGATGGCCTGGTTCACGGCAAGCATCACCAAATCCTGGAGCATTTCCGCATCCCGCTCCTCAATGAGACTCGCTGAGATCTCAACAGCCCTGCACTCTTGCGTACCCGTCATCGTGACTTTCACCGCTCCCCCTCCAGCGCTAGCGACGATTACCTCATCCGCCAATTCCGTTTGAGCTCGTTCCAGTTCTTCTTGAAGTTTCTGGATTTGCGCCATCATGCCCTTCTTCGATGAGTCCGGCACTTTCCTTTTACCCATTTGACTACTCCCAAGAATTATATGTAATCGGTGTGAGATTGGAGATTGGAGATTGGAGACTAAGTACAGTGCTCTAGAAAAGCGCGGCATTGCGCCATAAGATTAAATCTCTAATCTCCAACGCAATGTTCTTTATTGCGCCTAGTCTCTTGTGTCTTTACGTGAATTGTAAACGATTCTAATATCAACTTTCCGGGGGCAATTTCTCAACATCTACAACATGCGCACCGAGATCCCTCATCGCCGTGGCAACCATACCCCCATCTTCCATAGGCGGAGGATGTTCGTCTACCTTGTCTTCGGATCTCCAAGCGCCTAATAACACACATCTCAAAGTAATTTGATAACCCAACACTTGCTGTGCGGCGCGCTTCACATTTGATATGTTGTGATCCTTCTCCATTTTGTCACGCAGGAGGTCGCTGCGGAAACCTAGAATTAGGACGCCATCATCCATTCCCAATGGTGTGCTTGAATTGAGAAGTGCTTGGGTGCGCGCATCAAATTGCCTCGTAGCTTGAAGGATCTCACGCCAGTGTTTCTTGACACCGTGGAAATTTGGATTTTGCGACTCTTTAAAAGAAGGTGCGCTCGAGAAGGGCTTCTCTTCTTTCCCTTTTGCTGGGGAGGCCAGTGGTGGCTCTTCTGTTTTAGGGGTCTCGGTTGTTGGATCCGATGGAGGCGAATTCGTACCCTTTTCCATCCGACACGCTTCTAAAAATGCTAGCTCCAATCGTAAAGCTGGGAGCCAGGAAGCGCGCGTATCAATAGCAGCCGTGTTGAAAACCTTGATTGCCGTAAGTAAGTCAGATAATAAGAGCCGATCAGCCTGAGACACCATCCCAGCCTGCGCCTCTGGTGCTACGTCAACCAACTGAGGGTTCTGCATTTGAATCATCAGCAACCCTCGCAAATAATCAACCACCTCTCGTGCGAATTGACGCACATCTGCACCGCGATCAAGCGCCTGGTTAATCGTTTTAAGGCCTCGGGTTGCGTCCTTCTCAACTAACGCCTCGATTAATTCACTCACCGCTTCCGTAGAGACCGTTCCCAGAATTGAACGCGTGGCATCGAGAGTGACCCTTTCGCCAGTTGAGGTGAGTTGATCCAGAAGGGAGATACCATCCCTCAGACTTCCCGTCGCTTGCCGAGAGATGAACTCTACCGCTCCTTCTTCCACATCAAGCTCACCCTCAGTGACCTTCATTTGCAGGTACTCGTTTATGATGGCGACAGGTAGGCGTCGAAACTCATGCCGCTGACATCGTGAGAGAACTGTTGCTGGAATTTTGTGTACTTCTGTTGTGGCTAGAATAAAAATTGCATGCGCCGGAGGCTCCTCTAAGGTCTTAAGCAGCGCGTTGAATGCTGCTGTAGAGAGCATGTGGACTTCGTCGATTATATAAACTTTATAGCGACCTTCGTTGGGCGAAAAAATTATCTTCTCGCGTAGGTCCCTCACATCATCAACACTCGTGTTCGAGGCCGCGTCAATTTCAATAAGGTCTAAAAATCGACCCTCATTAATCGCCGTACAAATCTCGCATTGGTTATCCGGACGGTCGGAAGTGGAATCAGCGAGACAATTAACCGCTTTTGCAAGTAATCGAGCAGTGGTCGTTTTTCCTGTTCCTCGGGGACCTGCGAAGAGATAGGCATGGGCAATTCGATCACCATGCACCGCATTTCTCAATGTATTAATGATGTGTTCCTGCCCTACGACCTCATCCCATGTTTGTGGTCGCCATTTTAGATAAAGGGCTTGGGACATAAAGGAAACCTCTACGCAGTGTTCGATTTTATTGGATGTCGCTTGGAATATCGCTTGCTAACAAATTGTGCTGTCTCAGGAATTTTTCTGTTGATGAGCGAGTGTAACAGAGGCGTACAATGCGCGCAAGATTTCCTCCCTCCAACAGCAAAATTTTAAGGAAACTATAAGTTAATTGCCCTCGCTCAATCTAGAATTGGACCAAAAATTTCATTATCAGATGGTGCTATAATGACTTTGTTCTTCGAACAAGAATCCTAAACTGGAGGTCCATATGAACCTTGGTCCAACAGAGCTTATTATTATCCTGGGAATAATTATCCTGATTTTTGGGGTGGGAAGGATCAGCAGGATCGGCGGCGAATTGGGCGCTGGCATCCGTTCTTTTAGGGAGGGATTAAAGGGGGAAGACGAACCTAATTCGGACGCAGAAACCGAAGATACGTCCCAAGAGGATATTGGCTAGAGAGGCAGTGTCAGGCACAACGCTTCATCATGTTTAATAGATCGTCCTAACACGCGCCTGGTCTCCTGTTCTGGGCGAAGCTCCTATCGTTGAAATCTCCCTTTCGAACGATTGTGTTTAACTTCCGCATCAACTCGTTCAACACACGGAGGCCGAAATAAATTTCTCCCGGCATAATTAAAACGCTCCAATCACTCTGTGATATGGATCCACCAGCGGCTGGAGCTACATTGAAGAAAATTTCCACCTTCAATTACTATGGGATTTCAAAGGATGAGTGTACCCTCCCTTGCCGATCAATCAACTTCAAGGTTTTTCCAGAAAACAGGATCGGATCATCTAATCCCCAGTAAAGGTCGATCGGTGTGTCTTCACCTTCTCGAATGTTCAGGTTAAAGCCACCCTGATGAAGGACAAATGTTGGGAAACGATATATGTGTCCCTCGCCATCGTCCAATCTCCAATCCTCCATTTCCGCCCGCCCACCACTATTCAGCAAGTGAATGGCCTCGGAATCTAGATCACCTGCTCCCTCAACGCCTCTGATTTCTACATTCGGAGGTTCCACATACGGTGTTGGGGTTGATGTGGGTATCGCCGCTTGTGTTGCCTGCCTCTCTGCGAGAGTTTCGATCCATTCAGGCGATGGGATGTTCAATATCATTCCATTAGAAAGTTCATCAGCGTTAATGATATTGTTTGCAGCCATTAAAATATCGACAGGGATATCAAGCTCCAGCGAAATCCCATAGAGCGTATCTCCGGATTGGACTACATATACATGTGGCGTTGGCGATGGTGGCAATGTTGCGGTCGCGGTTGGGATAAGGGCCGCAATCTCAGTAGCGATGTTCATAGTCGGTGTTGGAGCCAGCTCAGGCGGTTGAGGCCTGCGTGTCCAGAAAAACAGTACCAATAGAACCGCCCCAACCGATATGGCCAGGTTCAACAACAAGTACGGTATGAATTTTCTCCAGCTCGATCTTCTTACGCTACCCATCGCGAGCAGTGTAGCATAAGTGATTTGGTAGGGACAAGTAGACAGAAGAAATAAGTACTCGGTGAGCAGGTAGCAGGAAACAGTCTTGGACTTGGAAATCTGACTCTCCGCCCAAAAAAAGCGAGTTTCGAATAACCTGATTCGCTGATTCCTGTTCCCCGCTTCCTAATTGCGATTACAATTCGGCTATGCCCTACCTCATCGATGGCCACAACTTAATCGGGAAACTTTCGTCGATAGACCTCGCTGATCCGGATGATGAGCAAAAACTCATTCAGCTTCTGCGTGAGTTTCTGGTGAAAAGCAATAAAAGGGGAACGGTATTCTTCGATCAGGCGGCTCCGGGGGGTTCAACTGAACTTAAGTTAGGTCGCCTTCGGGTTCGTTTTGTTCGCCCTCCTAGAATCGCTGATCAAGCAATCCGAAGTTTCTTAGGAAGAATAAAGCCTGAAGCAACCAACTACATCGTAGTGAGTTCGGACCGAGAACTGCAGGGAGCAGCAAAGCAAATTGGAGCGCGATGGATGAGCAGCGAAGAGTTCGCATCCATAATAACTACCTCCAAAAAACCAGAACCGGCGATTGATAAACCTCAAAATTCTCTCACCCCCCAAGAAATTGATGAATGGGAAAAGCTCTTTGATCCAGGTAAAAAAGACAAATAAAATCTTTAAGGTAGAATTAATGAAATTAGGCCAATATGGTGCTAAAATAGTTTCAAGATGAACTCGGTTTGCACCCCGTATTGGTATCCGAGTTTGTCTGAGGGGAACCACCCTGCTGATCCTGTGCCCCCCTGCACAGCCGGTAGGACCCCGAATCTCACAGAACCGCCGGATGAGCCCCCCAAATCTGGCGGTTCATCTTTTTAAGTCATTCCAATCGAGTGTCGATATGCGGGAGATTAAGCCTACGCCCTCAAGCTGGGTGCAAGCGTTGTCACTCTAACTATGCGTAATAAAATGGGGAGGATGTACCTTATGACTCATCCAGGGGTGGGGACGTGCTCAACGAGAGGGCTCAACCTTCTAGCAATTTACCCTCGATCAACGCCATGCACCAAAGTCTGGGGGAAAATGCAGCGCGATGACGCAAAGGTCGATCTGATCTTTTCGACGTTGAGCTTCATAAATCAGCCCATCACATATCGCCTGTGGCTCTTGAAATTCCAGGACGATTCTTTGGATATCATGCTCAGGAACTGCATCAGGTAAACCTTGAGTGCAGATTAAAATGTAGCCATCTCGGGGAATTGGCCGCGAATAAACTGCAAAATCCGTGGAG
Source organism: Anaerolineales bacterium (assembly GCA_023144145.1). GTDB lineage: Bacteria > Chloroflexota > Anaerolineae > Anaerolineales > E44-bin32 > JAGLGG01. Next base: position 5,662 of record JAGLGG010000192.1, read on the forward strand.
TAATTCCAAGACATCTGGGACAAGTTGTTTTCGTTGGAACCTCTGCCTGAGGATCGATTATCTTTCGCATTATTAACCGCAGTGATTCTTTCGATATGATGGTGATCTACCACATACGCCCTTGAGTTCCCCAAATGACCCAAGATTACAATTTCTGCAAACATTAACCCTGCCGTCATTGAAAATGAAGCCCCATCGGTTCCATTTTCTACTGCACGAACTGCCTCTTGGAACGCGTCCGTTACCGCCTGATTAAAAGGAGCTCCTTGCTCGTCGCCATCTAGAGCGAGTAATTGGAGCACTGCGCTTTGTGTCATCGAGGCAGAGAACGCTCGAATTGCTTTATTGCTCGCTTTCACCGCTTGGGGCAAAGGTCCTTCACCCTGGGACACTCCAATAATGCCAAAATCGGAAAGCACGTTGTTACCGTCGGATTCCCCCATCATCGAAAATAGCGAGACAACGCTCGACCCTTCTTCAACATTCTCAGACTTTGAATATCCAATCCCTGCGTGCCTACGTCCTTCACCCGCTAAAGCCTGAGCCAACAATCTTGCTGTCAGAGGGACTGTCTTCGCTTCATCATATCTTCTCACCCGTTCCTTGGGGTAGAAAAGATCTGTAAAGGATTTAACGAACCTTCCAAGAAATGACATAGTATCTCCAAATACTCAGGAGTGATTGTATTCCAATCTTTTTAAATGGAAAGTGGAGGAAGGTGTAGTGAATAGATGCATATGTTTGAACTATTCGTAAATCACAAGCCTATCGAAGGTTGATCATCAAATGAAGTTGGCACGGCTCTCGAATGGTAAACTTCAGATGCTTATTCTCGACGCCATATTTTTTGAGACCTGTTCAAGACAACCGATGTCCATCAATAAACTTAAATGGCAACCTCGCCCCAATTCCTTTCGAATAGTCAATTCGGATATCCACATTTGGCGCACCTTCACTTCAAAAGATAACGCAGCTGATGAGAACGCGTTGAATGTGCTCTCCAGTGACGAGCTTGCCCGTGCTGAACGGTTTCACAAAATAGACGATGCTAATCGATTTATTGAACAGCGCTCTATACTGAGAACAATCTTGGGTTGGTATTTGGACATTCTCCCTCGTAACGTTCGTATTGATTACACTCCTCTCGGCAAACCCAAATTGTATACTCCGAACAACAAGCAAAATCTCGAATTCAATATCACACATTCCGGCGAAATTATGCTTGTAGCTCTAACAACAGATCGGAATGTCGGAATCGATATTGAACGCATTCGCCCGATGGTCGATATGAGTAGGATGATTGAGTTGTATTTTTCTGCTCGCGAGATTGAAGAGCTGTCTTCATACAACGAATCCGAGAGAATGACAGCCTTTTTTTGCGGATGGACCAGGAAGGAAGCCTTCCTTAAGGCAATTGGCGAAGGACTTCAATTTCCTCTCGATAAGATTGACGTATCCTGGGATTCTGAAGAGACAAGACCTTCATTACTGATTCCAGCAGAACTTAATGGTCTTTCTGATTATCATTTATTCTCATTTCACCCTGCTGACTCCTATGTCGCTGCGCTCGCGGTCGAGGGAGAAAATTGGAACGTACGCTCATTCCAATTTTCTCAGTGATGGCAGCACACAATTCGAAATATCCGGGAAATGATCAATCCAATTTGCCCTGCTGAGTAGTTAAAACCTGTGCTACTATTCTCTGGTGATTTTAAGGTGAGTATCTCTATGATCGATTCCATTGGCAAGCTGGTAAGAAAACAGGCTGATCTCATACCAGACAACATCGCATTAAGTGCACCAAATCGACTGGCTCTTTCATACAATAACTTGAACCTCCAGGTCTCCAAAACCATGGCGCGGCTTAGATCCTGCGGGATTGGCAGAAATGACCGCATCGCCATGGTGCTTCCAAACGGCCCCGAAGCGGCGACCGCCTTTTTGTCGGTTTCGGCAGCGGCTTCCTGTGCTCCGTTAAATCCATCCTATAGAAAAGCAGAGTTTGAGTTCTATCTGACCGATTTGTCTCCAAATGCGATTATTGTACAAACCGATTTTGAATCTCCAGTTCGAGATGTTGCGAAATCACTCAAAATTCCCATTATCGAATTAGAACCCCGAATTGATTCTCCGGCGGGGACCTATGATTTGAATGGCGAACTAGAGCTGAAAGAGAACGGTGATCGGCCTGCGGGACCAACGGATATTGCCCTTGTTTTACACACCTCAGGGACAACGTCTAGACCAAAAATTGTACCTTTATCACACCTGAATCTTTGCACTTCAGCACTCAACATCAAAGAATCTCTTCAACTCGTCCCAGAAGATCGCTGTCTAAACGTGATGCCACTTTTTCATATTCATGGATTGGTAGCGGCAATACTCTCAACAATTGCCTCCGGAGCATCCGTGATTTGCACTCCAGGTTTTTATTCACCAAGTTTTTTCCAATGGCTGGACACCCACAAACCAACTTGGTTCACGGCAGTGCCTACGATGCACCAAGCGATACTTTCTCGGGCTGCAAATAATACGAAGATATTGGAACAAAACCAACTCAGATTCATCCGTTCCTGTTCTGCGCCACTCCCTCCACAAGTTATGTCTGATCTCGAAGTCACTTTTCAAGTACCAGTTATCGAAGCCTATGGCATGACGGAAGCCTCACACCAGATGACGAGCAACCCTCTTCCCCCGGGAGATCAAAAGCCGGGATCGGTTGGCATTCGCACTGGTGTTGAAGTCGCCATAATGGCCGAAGATGATGATCAGCTGCTCACCACCGGCGAGGTAGGTGAGGTGGTTATCCAGGGCAAGAACGTTATGAACGGTTACGCAAAGAATCCGGAAGCAAACGAAGGTGCATTCTCAAATGATTGGTTCCGAACAGGGGATCAAGGCTATTTCGATGCTGACGCTTATCTTTTTCTCATCGGCAGGATCAAAGAAATTATTAATCGGGGAGGAGAAAAAATATCCCCTCGAGAAGTCGATGAAGTTCTTTTGGATCATCCCGCAGTCACGCAGGCAGTCACATTTGCCATGCCAGATCCATCCTTAGGTGAGGATGTCGCTGCCGCGGTGGTGGTTAATGACACCAGCGTCACTGAAAAAGAATTACGGCAGTTCACAAATATTCGGCTCTCCTACTTCAAAGTCCCCCGTAGGATCGTCATCCTGGACGAAATCCCTAAAGGTCCAACCGGCAAACTTCAGAGAATTGGTCTCGCTGAAAAGTTGGGGCTTAATGCCAATTCTGCTAAAGCCGTTTCAGAGCGGGCAAAATTCGTAGAACCCCGAAATCCGGTAGAAGAGACCTTAGCCACAATCTGGATGGAGGTTCTTGATATCGAAGGGATTGGCGTCTATGACAGATTTCTCGATTTGGGCGGTGATTCATTAGTGGCATCACAACTCATTTCGAGGCTACGAGGAATCCTGGATCTGGAAATAAATCTAATTGACTTCTTCGACGCACCGACGATCGCTGAGCAAGCATTGATCGTCCAGAGAATGATACTGAATGAGGAACACTAAGTCCTTCTTCTCAAGCTTCGATGAAAAAACTATGACGTTTTTGAATCTGATATAGCGATGGATGAAGATACCCAAGTCGACGCCTGGTCACAACTTTCTGAGGGTGAGCGCGCCCTCATCCTCCGCAGTTTAAAAAGAAAAAAGGACCAAAGGGGAAGGGGAGAAATCACACGACGACCTGACCCCGACTCTGCACCGCTATCCTATTCCCAAGAGCAACTGTGGTTTTTAGATCAATTTGAACCTGGCGTCACCGCTTACAACCGACCGTGGGCTTTGCGAATTCGTGGTTCGTTGAATACGCCGGTCCTTGAAAAGAGCCTGAATGAAATTGTACGTCGGCACGAAGCACTCCGCACAAACATTGTCTCCTCCGCCGGAAAGCCAAGCCAACGGATCCTTCCATTTCACGAGTACTCACTCCCTCTAACCGATCTCAGCGAAGGTCAGGAATCCGAAAAAGAAACGATTGCAATCCAGATTGTCAAGGACGATGCCTTTCTTCCATTTGATCTCACCCGCGACTCATTGTTCAGGCCGAGGCTTGTGCGCCTATCGTCCGATGATCACGTGCTTTTGCTCACAACCCACCACATCGCCTTCGATGGGTGGTCTGAAAGGGTGATATTTCGTGAACTTTGTGAACTGTACCAAAGCTTTCTAACAAATACACCGTCGAAACTTTTACAACCCAACATACAATTCCCAGACTTTGCCCATTGGCAAAGGGACACATTGGCCGGAGAGAAATACGATCAATTGTCAGCCTTCTGGAAAAATGAACTCGATGGAGCCCCACCATTACTGAGACTCTCCACAGACTATGATCGACCCCACTCGCGCAGCTACGACGGAGCGAGCCTGAAGCTCCAGCTTTCAAAAGAATTATCTGAATCATTAAAGGGAATATGTCGCCAAGAGGGGGTGACCTTATTTATGGCCCTTCTTGCAGCATACAACGTAACCCTTCTCCATGATTCGGGCGAGTTGGACATAGTGGTAGGTGGCACGATATCGGGAAGGCCCAACCTTCACCTCGAAAAAGCAATCGGTTTCTTTGTCAACACTCTCGTCCTCCGTTCAAAACTCGAGGCCAACCTGACCTTCAGGGAGTTGTTGGCGCGTGTGCGTGAAACAACGCTGCGAGCGCTCAGCCATCAAGAAATGCCTTTTGAAAAGCTGGTCGAAATTCTGAATCCTGCTCGAAGCCTTTCTTATACCCCCGTGGTTCAAGTGACCCTGCAGCTGAGAAATTTACCTGATCGAGGAGCTGGAATCCCTGGATTGGAAATCGAAGAGTTTGACCTCGGTTTCGAACAAGCTCAATTCGATTTAAGCCTTAGCATCGAGGATCTCGCAGAAGGACTCTTCTGCAAATTGCTTTACAACCGAGCCCTATTCTCGAAGAACACCGCTCAAAGATTTCTACGCCACTTCGAAGATGTGGTTCACGCGCTCATCGCAGATCCGGGAACACCTATCTCGGAATTACGTTGGATTGACCCCGAAATCCCCCCTGAACGAAAAATTGTTAAACCCATCGTCGATCTCGAGATTCAGGAAAAGTCGAATTTAACCGGGACGCAACTTATGGTCTGGGCTGGTCAAAAATTTCGACCCGACTCACTTTTATTCAACCTGCCGTACACATTTTCGATCCAGGGTCACATTGATCGACACAAGTTTCAACAATCCATTCAAGAGTTGGTTGATAAGCACGATGCTCTGAGATCCATCATCATAGAAGAAGATGGTCTCCCACAACAGACAATCCTCGCTCACATGCCCGTGAATTTGGGTTATGAGGATTTCTCGGGAAATTCCGATCCCATGTCCGCGGCGAAGAAGTGGATCGCAAAAGAATCTAGAAAAGCATTCAACTTATCCGAAAGACTTTTTGATACAACCCTCATTCAACTTGCGGAGGACCATTGGATATGGTTTTTACACATCCACCATATCATTGCTGATAACACTAGCATCAAATTAATCTTTTACCGCTTACAAAAGATTTATGACATCGCTCTTGAAGATAGAGAGCAGCTTAAGATTGCATATCCGCAATTTGGAGATTACGTAGCCTTCGAAAAAAATAACATAGGCTCACCACGATACCGCTCTGCCGAAGCGTATTGGTCTAACAAACTATCAAGTCCTTCCAACCCTCTACTTTTCTTCGGAGAACGAAAACTTAAAGAAACCACTCTTGTCAAAAGATTCACATTCAAACTCGAAGAAGAAATCTGCAAAAAGCTCTACGACCTCGCAATGAAGGAACCACTCTTCACCAAAAGCGTGGATGTTACCTTAACGAATATTTTTGCCAGCCTAATTTTTACTTTCCTGTATCGCGTCACAAAGAGCATGGAACTCTCCCTCGGGATCCACTTTCACAAGCGCCTAACTCCTCAGTTTCAGCAAACCGTTGGATTATTAATGGAGGTTCTGCCACTACGAATCTCCATTGATGATGGCGAAACCTTTTCCACATTGATAAAGAAAGTGAATCGCGAGGCAATTGAAATTCTTCGACATCGCAATTTTGCTATTGGTAATCCTTACCAACATCCTATCTACGAAGTTACATTGAACTATCAGAAAATGAAAATGGATTCCTTCTTGGGATCTCCAACGGAATTCCAAAGAGTCCACAAGGGACACGATGAAGATACACTAAACGTTCAAATCCGTGATTATGGGTCGTTAGAGGTATTTACGCTGGATTTCGATTTCCATTTAGATGTGTTTTCTGAAACCAATCAACAACGTTCGATCGATTATTTCCAACGTATCCTGAAAGCTGTTCTTGAGAATCCCGATCAGACTCTGGACAATATCAACATTCTCTCTGAGAAGGAAAGAGCGTGGTTGCTGCATGAAATCAATCAAACCCATAAACCTTATAGTGAACAAACAACAGTAGTCCAGCTAATTGAGAAGCAGGTGGATGATTTTCCTGAAAACACTGCCGTTGTCCATGAAGATCGCACCCTGACCTACAGACAATTAAATTCAAAAGCAAATCAAGTCGCCCATAAATTGCTGAAACTGGGGCTAAAGCATGATGAGCCCGTTGGAATTTTCGTTGATCGGTCGGTCGAGATGGTTATAAGTATCCTTGGCATCCTCAAAGCGGGATGTGCCTATCTTCCTCTTGATCCAAAACACCCAGTCGACCGACTGAAATATATCTTGGGGGATTCATGTGTAGCTGCTGTGCTTACCCAAAGAAATCTGCGTGATCGTTTACCAGGTACAAAGATCCATCGCCTACTCGTGGATGAATGGGATGAATTTATTGATGAGAGCGAGTCGAACCTCGAGGATGGTGCCGGTCCAAGACATGCAGCATACGTGATATACACTTCGGGCTCAACTGGCGTACCAAAAGGTATAACCATTGAACATCATTCTTTGGTGAATTTTACAGAATGGGCAAGTAAGGATTGGGAAATTGACCCCAAGGATCGAGTACTTCAATTCACTTCAATAAGCTGGGATGCACATATTGAGGAAATATTTCCGACCCTGTGCTCCGGAGCAACGCTTGTCCTCCGAACAAAAACAATGATCGATACTTTTCAGAGTTTTATGGAAACTATTCAAAGGGAAGAGATTTCAATAATTGATCTGCCGACCGCATTTTGGCATGAACTCACCGATGCGATCGAACATCAGAAATTGGACCTTCCAGCAAGTATTCGTCTCGTGATTATCGGAGGCGATCAAGCTAGCCATTATCGCACTGCGAGCTGGATGAGAAATGTCCGTCCAGGTGTTCGACTTGTAAATACCTACGGACTGACGGAATGCACATCCATTGCGACACAAATTGATCTCACCGAAGAGTTCAACCCGGATGGCGAGGTAGTTTCAATTGGGAAACCAATCAATAATGTCCAAATATATGTCCTCGATCAACACAAGAATTCTGTTCCCATTGGCTTGCCAGGCGAAATGTGGATTGGAGGGGCAGGTTTAGCGAGAGGCTATTTCAATAAGCAGGATTTAACCGCTGACGTCTTCTTCCAAAACCCATTCACACAGTCACAAAATGACCGGATCTACCGATCGGGAGATTACGCCCGCGTCCTACCAGATGGCAACCTTGAAATGCTGGGGAGATTAGATAATCAGGTCAAGGTCCGGGGATACCGGATCGAGCTTGGAGAGATCGAGGTCGTCCTAGGCATTCACCCAGCGATCGAAGAAGTCGTGGTCGTGGCAAGGGAAGATGATTGGTTTGAAGGTGCCCCTCGCGGGGGAGGAAGGCGCTTAATCGCATATTATTTGCACGATCCAAATTTCAAACTAGAAGATGCAAGCGATGTGTTTCGTAATTTCCTGCGCGACAAGCTTCCCGACTACATGATCCCATCATATTTCATCAAGCTTGAAACGTTTCCACTGACACCCCATGGAAAAATAGATCGTCAAGCATTACCCCAACCCGATAGGGGTGAAATCGAAAAGGCACATGCTTATGTTGCACCACGAGATTCACTGGAAAGCCAACTGGTTGAGATTTGGCAACATGTGTTAGGCGTTCAACCGATTGGGGTCATGGATAACTTCTTCGATCTTGGCGGTCACTCATTAATGGCTGTGCGGTTATTCTCTCTCATCGAGAAGGAAGTTGGTTTCAAATTGCCACTCATGACCCTATTTGATGCACCGACGATCGCTAACCAAGCAAAATCATTGCAATCCGCAGAGGATAGGGATGATCCAGCCTGGGTCGTTGACGTTCAGACCGAAGGCTCGAAGCCCCCGTTCTTCTGCGTTTCGCCCACAATCATCGACGTGATGACATACCGCGAATTATCCCGGAACATGGGTGAGGATCAACCCTTTTACGCGCTTTACTCGGAAAGCTTAGGACTGTGGAGAGAAGGCGTTGAGCACTTGGAAACGATAGCTATGCAGTTCATTCAAAAGATACGTGAGATCGATCAAAATGGACCTTACTTGATTGGAGGGTATTCTGCGGGAGGGAAAGTTGCACTTGAAATTGCTAAACAACTTAGGGATCAAGGGTATCAAGTTGGATTGCTGGTATTGTTCGATACCTTTGGTCCCGACTACCCAAGACTATTGCCGGGGATAACGCGTGGGATATTCACCGCGCTCCTTGTCGTGCGAAGAATTCAAAGTTACTTCTGGAAATTTAGGTTATTGGATTGGAGTGGAAAAATACAATATCTCCGGTTCCCTAGAATTCAAACTTGGGTTCGGGATCGCTATGGGGAAGTTAAAGCACCGCCGCAATCCCCGGCTGAAAAAGGAGCATATTTCCTTTCTCCAGCAAGGCGAGAATACCAGCCTGAAGATTATGATGGGAAAGTCCTTCTGGTCCGGGCTAGAAAGAGTCTATTGGGAATTCACCGTGATCCTATGATGGGTTGGGGAGAAGTTTTTTCAAATAATTTTGAGGTGTGTATGGTTCCTGGTGATCACGAGGCAATTTTGTTTGGGCCTCGATCGAAGTATGTCGCAGACAAGTTAAACTCATATTTGTCAGCCTCGCTCAATACCCTCCGTCATGAATAGCACACCACTTAGATGTAGCGATTGGCACCCACATCATAGGAAGAGGCCACACCCTCATTTTTGTTTATAATTGTCTGGGGGATTTAGCGTTTATCAAGAACCCACAAGCTATTCAATCAATTCAAAGTTATGGTGTGTTCCTGAGCAAAAACCTTAATTGGCTCACACACTTCGATTATGGACAAACGGAGTTTTAATGAATTTCGATATTTTCAACAACTTTGTGCAATCGAACATCCTCATAGTTATCGGAATGCTCGTAGCAGTTGCTTTCTTAGGGAGCAAGCTCTTCCAGAGATTAGGTATTCCACAGGTAGTTGGGTTTATTGTCTTAGGGGTGCTTCATGGACCTTCCGGAATTAATGTGATTCCGTTGGAACTCTCTGGTGAACTCATTTTCATCAGCGAAATTGCCCTGGGCCTCATAGGGTTCGATATCGGCAGCCACTTGCGTCTCGACGATCTTCGCCGCATTGGCCGCAGCATACTTACCATTCTTCTCTTTGAGGCATTAGGCACATTTGCTCTCGTCACCGCCGGTGTTTATGTAGTGACTGGATCCTTGCCAACCGCGCTAATATTCGGGGCGTTGGCATCAGCTACCGCCCCTGCTGCGACGGTAGACGTGTTAGCTGAGTATGATGCTGAAGGTCCTCTAACCACCAGCTTGCTTGCTGTGGTTGGCATGGATGATGCCCTGGCATTGGTCCTCTTTAGCATTGCTTCAGTCGTTGTCGAATCTCAACTGGCAGGTGGAGGTTCACCAGATCTGATTACTATTATTGAGCTGCCGTTCATTGAAATTGGAGGCTCACTCCTTCTCGGGTTTGGTCTCGGATTTATTCTTGACCGTATCCTTTGTCGAATGAAAACCCATCATGATGCGATGGCTATCTCGATCGGTTTTGTGTTGCTTGGCGTGGGGATATCCGAGTCCCTGGGCTTATCGTTGATCCTGACATCGATGAGCATGGGCTTCCTGCTTGTCAATAGGCATGAGAGCCACGCGCGTCACATTCGTTTCACGATAGAGCAAGCTGGCCCTGTTATTTATGTCCTATTTTTCGCGCTAATTGGCGCCCGGCTGGAAATAAAATCACTGCCAGCTATGGGTACTCTGGGGATCGTGTATATCCTGCTGCGTAGCCTTGGAAAATTCGGAGGCGCCTGGTTGGGGGGTAGACTTGGCGGAGCTGAACCTGTTGTGCGCCAGAACCTTGGTTTCGGCTTGCTTTCGCAAGCAGGAGTGGCAATAGGATTGGCACTGGCTGCCTCAAGCCGTTTCGCCGAAAGCGGCGAAGAGGGGGAGGCTTTAGGTTCGCTGATCCTGGGAGTTATTACTGCGACAACATTCGTGGTCCAAATCATCGGTCCGATTTTTACCAAACTCGCCATAAGCCGGGCGGGGGAAATCGGCCGCGCCAAGCTTGGCGAGGATGCCTGGGCCTCAGAGGGTGTACCGGAGTAAATGTTATTGAGTCACAGGACAGTGTTGCACGATCAGTGAGCATCAAATTTATCCTGTGATCTCCCTCTATTGCTCCAATAATATTTCCTAATATTACTCTCTTACCTTTGCAGCCAAACCCGCGAAGTCCAGACCCGTTGGTTCTTGAAAGACGCGCAGATCGAAATAAGAGGCCGCAGCCAGAAGATGATCAAAAATATCGGACTGAATCCCTTCATATACTACCCACTCAGTTGTCGTGGTGAAAACATAGATCTCAATCGGTAACCCGGTGGGTCCAGGGGCTAGTTGGCGAACCAAAAATGTCATTTCCTCTGTGTGAATATCGGGGTTGTGCTTAAGATAAGCCTCTATGTACGCACGGAAAGTGCCCACATTTGTAAGTTGACGACCGTCGAGAGGGCTATCTAGTTCAATCCCTCTAGCTTGAATTTCAGCTTCAATCTCCTCCAATTTAGAGTCAATGTACTCACGGATGATGTCAACTTTCTTGTATCGCTCGATCATTTCCTGATCGCAGAAGTGAATGCTTGCCATGTCAATGGAAATAGAGCGCTTGATTCGCCTGCCGCCGCTCTCTGTCATGCCACGCCAATTTTTATATGCCACCTCGGTCATCTTATGGGTGGGGATTACGCTGATCGTCTTGTCCCAATTCTGCACCTTGATGGTGTGCAGAGTCATGTTGAGCACATCTCCATCTGCGCCATAGCTGGGGACCTCAATCCAATCCCCCTCTTTCACCAGATCTAATGTGGTAATTTGAATGCTGGCAACCAAAGAGAGGATAGTGTCTCGGAAAATGAGCAGCAGTACAGCAGTAAGGGCCCCTAATCCGGTGAGCAAAGCTGTTGGGGATTCTTCGGTTATCAAGGAGATACTCAATATGATCCCCACCAACACCACCAGGAGTTTGGCAATCTCCAGGTATCCTTGAATGCTCGCACCTGAAAAACTTCGGCTCTTCTCGTATATCTCATTGACTGCCGTAATTAGAGAAATCACAGTAATGACAGAAACCCAAAGGATAAGAAATAGGGCAACCTTCTCAATGATGACTTGATATTCCGGTGTCAGATACGCAATTGCATAAATAATAATCAGGGGTGCCAACCATGCCGCGCGGAAAGGATGCAGGTTCTTTACAATGATGTCATCGTATTTGGTCTCAGTTCGCTTAGCGAAATAGAATAATCCTCT
>JAGLGG010000193.1 GCA_023144145.1 Anaerolineales bacterium
GTTCAGGTTTCAGGCTTCGGTCTGGAATAGAACACTCAGCATCTGAGTAGGATAATAGGCTGGGGCAACCACGCCCCAGCCTATCACAATTCCTTATCCACAAAGGTTTTCGCAATTCCAATGCATACTACTGAGACAAAAGATCGACTCCCCCTCTTCAATAAAATATATTCCTATATCAGTGAAAATGCGATTCGCGCCTTTGGTCTGCTCATTGTCGCATTAATTATATGGCGGATCATCGTCGTCGCCGGTGAAAGGAGTTTCCCGCTTCAATATTGGGCTCTTCAACTTACCAATGGACTTATCCTTGGGGGAGTTTATTCAATGGTCGCTCTTGGGTATACCCTGGTATACGGTATCCTTTTCATGATCAACTTCGCCCATGGCGAAGTTATGATGATGGGCGGTTTTGCCGGTTTCTTCGTCTTGCAGGCCACCAACGCCTTGGGGTGGACCAACGGAACAACGTTCCAATCCATGCTTACCATCCTGTTGATGATGCTGGCAGGCATGATCGTTTCAGTAATCACCGCGGTTTTACTTGAACGCCTAGCCTACCGCCCTTTACGAACTGCACCACGGTTAGTGCCACTGATCAGCGCCATCGGCGCTTCTTTTTTCCTGCAATATACCGCTTTAATTCTATTCGGCGCTCTTCCACATAATTACAGGAAACCTGCCGTGATAAATGGATTATTGAAAGTTGGGGAAACAGGTTTCTCAATCACGTACACCGGTATCTTTATCTTCATTGTTGCAATTTTACTCATGATCGTTCTTCAACTAATCGTCCATCGAACAAAAATGGGGCGTGCGATGCGCGCGGTGGCTGAAGATAAAGAAGTCGCCAGACTGATGGGCGTGGATGTAGACAGAGTGATCGTCTTTACCTTTGTACTCGGCTCTGCTCTGGCTGGCGCGGGCGGTGTGATGTTCGGATTACACAACACGGTCATGCGTTTCAACACCGGTTTTATACCTGGTCTTAAAGCCTTCACTGCCGCAGTTCTTGGTGGAATTGGCAACCTTCCTGGAGCCATGCTAGGCTCGTTGCTCCTCGGTGTCCTGGAAGCCCTCGGCCCGAGTGCGTTGGGTGTGCCGACCGAATACAAGGACGTGATCGCCTTTTCTGTCCTGGTTTTGGTCTTAATGTTCCGCCCAACCGGATTGCTAGGTGAAGTGCTGACCGAGAAAAAGGCATAATCATGCGCGTTTTATCAAGCATCCGCCACGGATTAATTGCCCTGGCAATCATCCTCTACCTGGATCTCATCGGCTTCCCATTATATTTTGGGACCTCGGCCATATCATTATTTGCGGTCATTGTAGGACTCCTCAGCTTTGTTTACATACGTCGAGCTAGCCGTTCTGAAACACCTATCCTTTCTCATACCCTGGTCCAGAGTCTCTTAATCGGCATTGTTAGTGCTGCTGGCTTGGGATTGGTAACATATATCTTCGCCAGCCTGCAAGCCGGTGGAGCAAAAATAACTACCTTCCTTGCTCAAATAAAACCGGAACATACGGCTACGCTAACAGGATTAACTAAGGAAGAGGTATTAAATGGGGTCAATGTACTCCCAGGAATAATTAAATTTTCGATCCTAATGATTGTTGGATCTCTGGTTGGCGGTGGGGCAAGCCTTCTTTCTTCCAGACAAACTACAGCGGGTGAAAAGAGCAGAACCACTCAAACTGCCGTGAGATATTGGGGAATTATCGCCTTACCCTTTATCTTCTACTCAAGTTTCCTTATTCTTAGATTTGGAAGTATGGATATATTCGATACTGCGATACAGAAGGGCAATTTTGGATTGGCTATCCTGTACTTCTTCATCGGAGCCGCACTTTTTGCATTCAGAGAAGCCAAACCCGGTCGTCATAAGATCATCTTATCCATCATGATTGTGGTTTTAGTTTTGATCATGCCTCAACTCACAAATTTGTTTCAGAACGCGGTTTTGAGTGCAGTCGGGATCTTCATCGT
>JAGLGG010000194.1 GCA_023144145.1 Anaerolineales bacterium
GATCAAGATCAGAGTCACCAAAATCGTCTGAAGGGTCGGAAAAATCATCAAGATCAATTCCTGAACCAAAGCCAGGGTTAATCTCGAACTCCACTTCCTCCATCGCCAGCCAGAGCATCAGAACATCACCTTCATCAACCTCCGACCAACGCGATGCCAAGATTGGAGCTTCAACAGTCAAACCATCTTCGGTCTTGAATTCCAAGGTGATTTGCTGATTCTGCTTCCAGGCACGGTAACAGCGCTCAATAAGAGCAGGTCCATTATGCGCTCTCAATCGGCACATTACGATATGCGCCGGGGAAACTGCTTCCCATAAGCCATAAAGGATTGGATCTGCTACCGCTTCAAAGGTGGGCGGTGGTCCTTCCAGGATGGTGATCTTCTGCGGCTCCGTCATAGATCCCTCAACGATCCATACTTGGATCAACTCAACTAGAAGAATCTTACCATAGAGGAAATTGGTTGCACAACAATAAGCCGGAAAGAATATGCCACACCATATCGTCAATATGAAGGGGCGCACAATAAGAGGGAGCCTGACCGCGAGTGGATCCCCAAAAGGTATCGAATTTGGAGACTTTAGAAAGCGCTGCGATCGACAAAAGAAAAGGTTTCGACCTTACGCGGGCCATGAATTGGTTGGTAGACAGGCTTTTACATATCGAGCCCGGAGAGGTTCTAAATCGTGGTGAAGCGATTGCCCCCACGCGAGATCCCGCGCAGGCGCTCCGCAGACACGCAAGAGAGTTAACCGCACAGGCTCTAGATGCCTCTGGGAGACATGTTGATTACACAATCTTACGCCAAAGTGCTGTGTACTCCTCGTTTAGACAATTTACCCTTGCCCTTCCCAGATGCAAACCAGATGATCTCGGGAATCGAAATGAACAAACTGCCTTCTGGATCAACTTATATAATGCTCTGATTATCGACGCTGTGGTCCACTACCAGATCAATGGGTCTCTCTTGAGTAAACCAAGCCTTTTTCGCCGAGCTGCCTACAATGTAGCCGGGTTCCGCTTTTCTGCCGACGATATCGAACATGGAATATTGCGTGGAAATCGACCCAACCCTTCCCTTCCCCTCAAGCCAATGAGTCGATCAGACCCCAGACGGATGATGGTTATCGATCCACTCGATCCCAGAATTCACTTCGCTCTTGTTTGTGGTGCAAAATCATGTCCCCCTATCTCATTCTATGAAGGCCAGAAGTTAGATGAACAACTTGACTTGGCAGCCGGGAGTTTTGTTAATGGGGGTGGTGTCCAATTTGATGCGACCTCCAACTCTCTATGGCTCTCAAGGATCTTCAAATGGTATCAATCTGATTTCGGAGGTTTCGATCAGGTCCTTGCGACCATCTTGAAGTACAGCAAGGATGAAAACGTTCGGGCCGCCATTGAGGATGGCAACCCAAGAATCCGCTATCTTAAATATGACTGGAACGTAAACAGTCTCGCTTAATCGCCCTAATTTTCCCCTTTTTCTAGTCGAAAATCAAAACGCTATTGACGAACACTACCCCAGAGTATCCCCCAGCGCTCTTCGGACTGTTTCACAACTTTCACATCCATCTCGGTTACATAATAATGCTTTTGGATCTTCCCGCATCCAACCGGTTGCTGTGTTAATAAGGTCTCTGAGAGGGATCAATTCCACTTTTGCATTACCGAGTCTTCCTTCTTGAATGAAACTCTGTATATGCGGCACAATCGCCTGAAAACCTTCCGAGCATCCCGGCCAATGCGGAACTTCGACGATCACCCCTTCTATTAACGCCCAGCGCACAAATTGCTTACGGTTGACCAGGAATTCAGCGTAATGCAAGGATACGTTTTTTGTGTGGTCTACTCCGATTAGGAGCACATCTCCATCAGAATCAGCTAGCCATTTAACTGGCGCCCACGGATCCTCCAAAGATTGCAGGGCCAAAGCCTCTCCAGAATTAACCCCGGTAAATGAGAGCAGCGGATGGGTAGATCGCTTGGCAGTAGGATGAATTCGAAGCGTCTCAGCAATCTCACCCATTTCCACATCTACGGGCATATCGAGTTGAAAGACTTCGGGAGTTGATCCACCCTCAACCTCGTCCTGATAACTCATCGCATTATTATCAGGTCCGTAAGGGGGCGTCACCATCGATCTGAATGTGAAGGCAGGCGTGATGACCGCTCCGCAAGTTGCCAACAATGAACCTACTACCGTCCCCGGTCCACCCTTGACCTCTCCAATTGCTTGGAGTGATGTGTGCAGCATCACGCGTCGGTCTCCGTTAAGACCAAGTTCTTGAAACGCTCTTACAAAGTCACGATAGGAAAGCATTAAGATCTCACCAAGTTACCTATTTTCCCTTCCACTGTGGCTCACGTTTCTCGATAAACGCCTCCATCCCCTCCTTCTGATCAACGGTGCTGAAAAGAAGATAGAAAGAGCGACGTTCATCAGATACGCCTTCACTCAAGAGGGTTTCAAAGGATTGATTAATAGCTTCCTTAGCCAGCCTGATTGCGACAGGGGCTCTCACGGCAATTTCTTGCGCAAGTTCTATCGCCTTCTCCAGGTAGGACTCAACTGGATAAACACGATTTACCAAACTGAACTGGTAGGCTTCCTCGGCAGAAAGCGTCCGGTTGTTAAGGATCATCTCCATTGCAATCGCTTTCCCAACCGCTCGAGGTATTCGCTGAGTGGCTCCTGCCCCAGGAAGAATTCCCAGGTTGATTTCCGGTTGCCCGAACTTTGCAGTTTCAGAAGCAACGATCATGTCACAAGCCATGGCCAACTCGCTCCCGCCACCCAGACACCACCCAGATACCGCGGCAATGATTGGTTTCTTGATCGATCGAAGCCGATCCCAGGTGGAAGAAATACTGTCTCGAAATAACATGTCAATGGATGATTTTCCCGACATCTCTTTAATGTCCGCACCCGCCGCGAAGGCGCGCTCATCGCCGGTAATTACCATCGCCCCGATCTCTTCAGCTTGGTCAAAAGTCTCGAGAGCAATAGCCAGTTCCCCCATCAAAATGCTGTTTAATGCATTCAAAGCTTTGGGACGGTTCAGCCGGATGAGACCAACCTTCTCATGAACTTCGGTGATTATGTATTCATACGTCATGCCTGCCTCCGGTTTGTTTGCAATTTTTCAGAATTAGGTACGGAAATCGTCCCAAGATAGCACCGATGGCCTTCTTTGCCAAGAATATGCCAGGTGCCAATCATGGATCCGGTTCCCACTCGTTTTGAATATGCTAATGAATAATGGATATGGAATCTTTCCGAGGTAATTCTTAACCACTCACTTAAGTTGATACGCGCAGCTTACATTTCACAATTATAGATACATTTGTGCGGCTGTTTCTGATTACACTAAGCGGAATCTAATTAATCATCCGAGGGTCAAGGAAGAGCACACGGATGTGAAACATGAGATTCAAGATCACTATTTCTGAAGTGTCAAAATATGCGAATCCACGACTCTGACAACTGGCAAAATCATTCAATTGGCTTGAGATTACTTTGCTTCGATTACAGGAATGCTAGGAATTAGAATTGGAACTTTCCTATCAGTCCGAAAAAGATCATTCGTGAGCCATAAAATTGTGAGTTGAATCTACGGTTCAATAATGACTAAAAGACATTCGCCAATTTCAAAATCGACACAATATTGGTAATGAGAATGGCCCATCTAGAGCATTCGCTTCACATTAACCAAAGAACCTATAACCTCAGTTACAGGTCCTTTATTTGAATCGACACATCGGATGGCTCCGGAGTGGCTCCCTGTATCCATTTGACTATTTGGATAATTTAGAGTATCTTTCTCTTATTATATTGCTATAACGAGGAGCATAATGCAAAAACCATTATCTATGTACTTGGTGGCAGAATATCGGCGCAAAGATCTGTTGAAGGAGGCCGAGATGAATCGCATGCACCAGGTTTGGTTAAAGGGTCATTCAACGTCATCTGGTTTAAAGTTAAACATAGCCTTGATAGGGGCTTTGATTGCGGCAGTACTTGTGAGTTTGGGGATGTAGACCTATTGGATGGAAGATGTGCCAATCCTTGCTCATAGGGGCTGAAGCGCCGTCAGGAATGGGTAGCACGGTTCAATCTAAGCCGTTTCCGCTCCAGTGGCGTGTCCGTGTCAATCCGGTGAAAGCTGTGATGAGGCCAACTTTAAGGCTTAGCAGTCACCACTTGAGGCAGTCACCTTCATGAGAAGCGAGTCGCATGCCTATACTAGCCAAGCAATATTACAAACCAGCACTCAGACACAATCGCTTGAATATATTTGCCAAAAGTCCCTTGATAACTTGTAAAATGGAATAACTATTTATATTTTAAATTCTAGCGCACCCTCGCACGCCAATCTGGTATGCAAACCCCGCCCCATCAGGGAATCAGCCAGCAGACTCCAACACCCGGAATGAAACCTTGCAGGATAAGTCCCGTCGCCTGGCGAAATGTATTCGGAGGAATTGTATGACTTCTCCCGACTTGCCGCATAATCCACCTGGAAGAGGTTTTTCCACCACACAGGCTCACGTCGCATTGGGTGCAGCCATTCGTACATCGTCTGACACTTCATCCTCAAACTGCTTGAAGTTCACTACAAACATCCCGGCCAATT
This sequence comes from Anaerolineales bacterium, assembly GCA_023144145.1. Taxonomy (GTDB): domain Bacteria; phylum Chloroflexota; class Anaerolineae; order Anaerolineales; family E44-bin32; genus JAGLGG01. The sequence continues at coordinate 4,640 of JAGLGG010000194.1, forward strand.
TCCTCGCCTGCTCATCGTAGGCTTTGCCATCGCTCCATGTGCCTCGGGGGGTCAGGATTTCTGCGGGAACATCGGGACATGAGGTCGGGACCTCGACCCCGAAAAATGGGTCGGTCACATAATCAACATCATTCAAATTGCCATTTAGAGCAGCATTGACCATAGCCCGGGTGTGAGTTATTTTCATTCGCTGTCCCACCCCATAAGGCCCACCGGTCCAGCCGGTGTTAATGAGCCAGCAGTTTACCTTGTGCTCGGTGATTTTCTTGCACAACAGGTTGGCGTAAATGATAGGACGTTGGGTCATAAAGGGGGCACCGAAACATGTACTAAAGGTTGCTTGTGGCTCGTTTACACCCCTCTCGGTTCCGGCCACCTTCGCCGTGTAGCCAGACAGGAAGTGGTACATCGTCTGATCAGGCGTCAACTTGGCGACGGGGGGCATCACACCAAAGGCATCTGCGGTGAGGAAGATAATATTGTTCGGGTGATCACCCCGCTTTTCGCGAGTAGCGTTGGGGATGTGCGAAATGGGATAGGCGGCCCGGGTATTTTCGGTCAACGAGTCGTCATTCAGCTCAACATGACGCGCCTCGGCGTCGACCATCACATTTTCTAAAATCGTACCAAAGCGGCGTGTGGCTTGATAGATTTCCGGCTCTGCTTCCGCCGAGAGGCGAATGACCTTAGCGTAGCACCCACCCTCAAAATTGAAAATGCCATTGTTGCTCCACCCGTGCTCATCATCGCCGATCAAGGTGCGTGCAGCGTCAGCTGATAGCGTCGTCTTGCCTGTGCCGCTCAAACCAAAGAATAGAGCTGTGTCACCTTCCAGCCCATAGTTTGCTGAGCAATGCATGGGCAATACGTCTTTGAAAGGGAGTAGATAATTCATCACACTGAAGATTGACTTCTTGATCTCGCCGGCGTAGCTGGTGCCACCAATGATGACCAATTTTTTAGCAAAGTTGATGATGACAAATGCCTCAGAGTTGGTACCATCGACCTCTGGGATGGCGTGGAAACGAGGGCAGTTTATGACCGTAAACTCCGGCACGTGGCTCTCTAATTCCGCCGAGGTGGCTTGGATGAACATGTTTCGGGCAAACAGGCTGTGCCAGGCATTCTCGGTAATGATCCGCACGGGCAAACGGTAATCGGGATCGGCCCCTGCCCAGCAATCCTGAACAAAGACGTCCTTCAGTTGCAGATAGGAAACCAACCGTTTATGTAATGCGTCGAAACTGTTTGGCTCAAACGGGCGGTTACCGCTACCCCACCAAATGTGTTCAGCGCTGGAGGGTTCGCGTACCGTAAATTTGTCATTAGGTGAACGGCCTGTGTGATGGCCAGTTCGAACCACAAGTGGCCCCAGGTGAGACATAACCCCCTCATGACGGCGGATTGCTTCTTCATAAAGCATAGGTGTGGGTAGATTCCAGTAAATGTGATTGACGTTCGTAATACCGTGGGTGTCTAGGCCCACCTTGCTATACGGCCTGCTATTTGTGACTCTCATTGCTGCTCCCTTTTATTTACTAACCGAGCGTATTGATGTTATTAAGATCCGCGATGGCTTGTTTCAACCGGGCTTTGATGACACTTCCCCATTGTACCGCTTCAGAACCTGTGTGAAATAATAAGAGATACTTTGCGACCAAAACACACAATTGAAAGTTCACCGAACTTTCTTATGGAGAAGAAGGTGTAAAATTGGCCGACTAGTGGGCAAACATTTCTCACCCATCTAAGTTTCCCTCACTCATTTC
>JAGLGG010000195.1 GCA_023144145.1 Anaerolineales bacterium
ACCTATTCCCACTTACTCCTGGAGAATGAATCTAGTGATGGCTCATCAGCTTCCTCCGCTCAGAAGATCGTGACCCAGGCCAACCGATGCAGAGATATCATCCGGGGATTGCTCGATTTTTCACGACAAAGGAAGCCTGATAAGACAGTTTGTAACATTAACGCTGTCATCGATGAATGCATCGCTTTGGTCGAATATCAAGCCCTATTTCACAATATTGAGATCATAAAAGAGTTTGATGAAAATCTTCCCATGATTGTGGTAGACCCCTCGCAAATGCAGCAAGTGATTATCAACATGGTTGTCAATGCCGCAGAGGCGATGGACGAAAGTGGGCAGTTGACTTTGGTAACCGGATATGACCCGGTTGAAAAAGTGATCGAGATAAAAATCAGAGACTCTGGACAGGGAATTCCTGAAGAAAATGTGAGAAAGCTGTTTGATCCATTTTTTACCACTAAAGATGTAGGGCACGGAACAGGATTGGGGTTGGCAATCAGTTACGGGATCGTGAGGGAGCATAATGGTTCGATCTCGGTTGAGAGCGAGCTTGGGAAGGGAACATCCTTCCTCGTCAAGTTACCAATGAATGCAGTTGAAGAGGTCGCAGATGCTAGAGGATAAATCCAAAATACTCATCATCGACGACGAGGAAGTCGTCTTAGACTCCTGCACTCAAATTTTGGAGGGCGGACCCTATTACGTCGCCACTTCAATGGATGGCACTTTTGGTCTGGAGCTTGTTCAAGAGTTTAAACCGGACGTTGTCTTTGTTGATTTGAAAATGCCGGGGATACAAGGATTTGAAGTGCTCGATAGGATCCACAGCTTTGATCCCACCATCGTAGCCATTGTGATCACCGGCTACGCGACGGTGGACTCTGCCGTGGAAGCGATCAAGAAAGGCGCATACGATTTTCTTCCTAAGCCATTCACCCCCGAGGAGTTCCGCGTGATCACCCGCAGGGGCCTCGAGAGAAGGAAGCTGGTATTAGAAACCACTGCTCTCAAAAGAGAAAGGGAGATGTTGAGGGAGCATTTTGCTGCCATCGTTTCCCATGAGCTCAAAGCCCCCATCAGTGCCATTCAGCAAAATTTATTCGCGCTGGAATTCGAATTGGACGAGCAGCTATCCAATGATCAGAAGGGTCAATTTATTCGCATGAAATCGTCGATTGATGATCTTATGAAACTTATTCATACGTGGCTCCGAGTGATTTCAGCAGATGCGGACATTACTAAACTCCGAGAAAATTTCCAGCCCATTTACATCGACTCAGTCGTATCGAAGGCTGTCGAGAGCATTCAACCCCATGCCATCCGAAAAGACATTGAAATCATCCCTTCGATTGCGCAAGACTTAAAGCCTATCAATGGGGATGAGATCACCTTTGTGGAAGCGTTGGTTAACCTCTTGGGCAACGCGGTCAAGTATTCCCGAATGGGAAGTCAAATCCATATAAGTGCGGAAGAAAAAGAAGAAGAAATCTTAATCTCAGTGTCCGACCGTGGTGTGGGAATAGCTGAAGACGACCTACCATTTATTTTCGGCGATTTTTTTATCGGGAAGTCTGCCCCTGAGGAAGAACGAGGCAGCGGACTGGGATTAGGGATTACGCGACGCATAGTTGGGGCGCATGATGGAACCCTATCAGTTGAAAGTGCTTTAGATAAGGGAAGTACTTTTATGATCC
>JAGLGG010000196.1 GCA_023144145.1 Anaerolineales bacterium
AAACCCGCAAGTGCTTACCGCTCACTATTGATCTCGATTGGATTAATTAGCCTACTATTCCTGATATACAAGGCCATTCTTCGAGATTGGCATCGAGCTGGTATTTTAAGTACGCTTACCACATTTTTATTCTTCAGCTATGGACATATCTACCAATTCATCAGGCAGGAAATTCTATTTGGTGCGTCTTTAGGCCGGCATAGGATCCTGCTGCCTATGTGGTTTTTTCTCTTCGTGTTGGGGGTTTGGTTAGCGGCGAAGAGGATACGGAATCCTCAAGCAATTACTAGAGCCTTGAATCCCATCCTGGGAATTCTAATCATCTTTCCGGTTTTCAATCTGATCGATTCTGGCATTCGGTCATCAAAAGCATGGAGTGAGCTAGAGCCTTCCATTGATCTTCAAACTTTGCAACTCACTCAAAATGAACAGATACCAGATATTTATTACATCATTCTCGATGGCTACGGTCGCGAGGACATCCTCGCCGAATACTACGCGTTTGATAACTCCCCCTTCATAACTTGGCTTTCTGATCATGGTTTTTATGTCGCCTCTATGAGCCAAAGCAACTATGCACAAACAGAATTATCGTTAGCATCATCATTAAACATGGATTACCTTCAATCTCTGAGGTCCGATTTCGTTAGCGGAAGCGATGACCGATCAATATTGCGCCCCATGATTCAAAAGAGCACCCTCCGCTTGGTACTCGAGGAATTCGGTTTCAAGATTGTTTCTTTTGAATCTGGTTATAGTTGGACGCAAATAGAGGATGCTGACTATTATCTTACACGTAGAACCGGCTCCATTGGCGAGTCGTATGCTCTGGGGCAAATGAATGGCTTTGAAGCCATGTTACTTCAAAATTCTGCTCTGTTGATCGTAACCGATGCTGCGATCGTGTTACCAGATATGCTCAATCCAGATATAAAGGCCCCCTTTTTTGATCATCAAGAACGTATCCTTTATGTATTGGAAACATTAAAGCATGTCCCTACGATGCAAAGCCCGAAGTTCGTGTTTGCACATTTAGTGGTCCCGCATCCTCCTTTTGTTTTTGCACATAATCAGGAAGACGTTGTCCTGCCAGAAAGGTTCACCTTGGCAGAAACCGATGAACTAGATGATGATGCAAGTTATATCAAAGGCTATATTAATCAGGTCGAGTTCATCAACAGCCAGATGGAGCTCGTTTTGTCTGAAATCCTATTAAATTCTGAAAATCCGCCCATCATTATTCTTCAGGCGGATCATGGCCCAGGTTATTTTACAGCTCAAGGTCGGATGGCTATCCTGAACGCATTTTACCTTCCAGGAACGGAAGAAACGCTCATACCCGAATCGATTTCACCCGTTAACTCCTTCCGCATAATCTTGAATAACTATTTTGAAGGTCACTTCCCAATCTTGGATAATATTGCCTACTACTCAACATACCAAGAACCGTATAACTTTGGAATTGTCGAAGATTGATCATAAATCAACATCCTTGATCCTTTTCCTCCATCCTCTTGGTCGCAGGTAAGACATATTTTCAAGTGGCTGGATGTAATTTCACCCTTCTGCTTTTCATTTCTAAACCAATAAATAGGCTTTTTGAAACGGATAAATTAACTGCCACGGCTCAAGAACCATGGCAGTTTATAATTTTCAAGTTAATTTCACCGTTTCGTTAGAGCAATGCTTTCTAAGGCGTCTGCTCCCCTCCTAAGCTCAGAACTGGCTCCGGATCAACATAACTCCGGATGATCAGGTCATCCAATGCCGCATCCATACTGTTGGCGGCAAAGCAGAAGTAGTTAGCAGATGAAGGTCCTGTATTCCATAGATAACTCATACCATTGAAGGAATTTGCTATCCGATTCGAGGTCCAAGCCACGGTGGTACGATACACCGTATCCAGGTTTAGATTGGTGGGCGAATAGCCGGTGTTGGTGGCACCCGACCAATATCCTGTTCGATCTGGAACTCCATCATCATCAAACCAACGATCTTTGGAATAGCCAACATAGAAACCGGTGGGGGAATTGTCATTCGAGCATAGACCAACCGCAATCAAATCGTCGTCCCTCATAAGGAATTCAAATTTGACTAGCAAATTTTGAATCACTGGTCTTCCTGTGAGAACAAGTTTATGGTTGATATTGGGTAATTGGTCAGCCTGCCTCCCAGAAGATTCAAGCTCCAGATGCCCGTTTATGACTCTCCAATCACCAACGTCCTCGACATCCCGTTGCGTCCAGCCATTCAGGGCGTTATCAGTGTTGAAATTGTTAAAGTACCAATACACATTATTCGGATCATCGGGAGG
>JAGLGG010000197.1 GCA_023144145.1 Anaerolineales bacterium
CCATCACTGCGCGACTTCCCTGATGAGACAAGGCCTCGATGATTGAAGATCATAAACGCTGAATACGCCTCATTAACTCCAGACCCAGCAGTTCTAACAGTCACTTGTTGCCGATACTGGTAGCAACCGTTCCACCAACCCACTGTGTCACCGGGTGTGGCAGTAGCGGTTGGCATGGCAGTCGGTGTCGCGCTAGGCATAAGTGTGGACGTTGGAAGCGGTGCAGTTGTGGTTGGCGTCGAAGTAGGCACTGAAGTAGGTGCTGGTGTAGTTGTGGGCGTTGATGTTGGGTCTTGGCTGGGTGTACCCGATGGGCTAATCGTATTCGTTGGTTGGGGTGTATCAGTTGGTTGTGGTCCTGGCTGTGTTGGTGATGGCGGATCTGTCGCTGATGGCGGATAGGTTGGTATCGATGTGTTTGCTACGGGTGCTTCAAATGCATTGTTGGCTGTATCAGGTTGTGTTGGAAAAGAAATAGGGTCAGTCACGAAGCTTTCTTGTGCTTGCTCCGCCGGCAAAGGAACGTTTGTTGGACTATGCGGAAGGATCGTCGGCAATGCAGCGACTAAAACGGGGGACTGATCTTCTGGAACCCAGGCGAACTCTGGTTTGTTTTCAGGTTGTTCAAAAGTCTCCCTGATTTCAATAAGACCTTCGAAATCACTGCGTATCTCCGCGATAATATCATCACGAACCGCTAACACTGGGAGATACGCCCATTGATCATAGGCTGCCGCCAAACTGGAGGGTGAATCCGCAAAGGCCAGCCGTGTATTACTAAAAAGAGCCAACTGCCCACAACCGAATATGACGGCCATTATTATGGGTACAACTAACAGCCATTGAGATAACGCGCGCATCTGGTCGAGAGGGTTTTCCTGCTGAGGAGGAAGCTGATTCCTCGACCTCTCGGAGAATATGCGCTTATCAAACCTGACTTTAGTTCGTTCCTTCGGCATCTTTATCAATCTATCTTTTCAGTATCCACTGATACACATACAGAATTTTTAACACTGCCTTTCTGTAATTTAAATTGTTGATGTCTTCCAACAATATAAACCACGTCTAGAGACGTGATCGTTTTTATTAAGTACCTTCCTGCCTAGAAGAACTGGATTCCACATACCCCAAGGGGTGCCCAAAAATGTTTCTTGTTCCTGTAATTATTGTTTTCTCCAGGAGTATTTGTGTCAAGGTACCCTGGTCCTATGAAACGCGAATTTGACTTACGAGAGCATTACGAAATGAAAAAATTGATACCAAAAGTGGAAGAAACTTCGAAGAGAGGCATTTATTGATCGACAGTGACAAATTTGATTAAATCAAGAATGATGCTCGTATAACAGGATTACGTCAGACTGAGTTCCAATTTGGGGTGTTAAGATGCGGCTGCGAAGAGCAACCTGGGGCTGAAGCGACCCTCCTGGTTTTCCTTCGACGAGAAATAAACTTGCTCACCTTCGGTCATTAAGAGCGCGAAATTAATGAAAGGATTCCCATTTTGAATTGCACCGCAAACTACCGAGGTCACATCCCAGGAGATCGTTTCCCATTGTGCTCCGGATGCAACAGCAGTTCCAATACGATCCCCAATTGCTGGGCTATTCGTGCCCTCCAGGGTCTCTTCATCCCAATCAACATTAGCAGCTCGGTGCAAGTGAACAGTCCCTGGTTTTTCATGACTCGTGATCATTGATAGTGCTACCGGTGATCCGGTGCAAGTTAGACCAGTGAGGTTGAATTTCAAATAAACAATCTTGTTCGGGAACTGAAGCTTAAGATGATTTCCAGATCCATCATTTCCAGGCTGGCTCAGCCTTATCCAAGCATCATCCTCCGGAAACCGTTCTGATCGGCTCCCGGTATCAGGAATTGGAGGGGGAAGAGTTGTCGACGATGGTGTTGCCGTGTGCCGAGGCGTAAGTGCAGTCGGTTGGATGGTAGAAGTTGGGGTGGTTCCTCCTTCTGCTAATAGGGTTGGAGGAGGGTCCGAGGTGGGAGTTGCATGCATCAGGGTTGGCAAGGCAACCACAACAACCGGTGATACAGTCTCTTCAATCCATTCCTGATCCGGTTCGGATACGGGTTGCTCAAAGGTCTCTCCCACATCCACATCGTCCGCTAAGTCGATTTGGATCTCTGCAATGATGTCAGATCGTACTGGACCAACCGACAAATATTCCCAAGGTCCGTATTGAGCAGAAAGGCTCGATTCGGAAACCTGAAATTGGATGTTCGCATGAATGATTAGGGCCAACTGACCACAGCCAAAAAGGAGAAACACCACTATGGGGACTATCAGCAACCACTGGGAGAGTGTGCGCAGTTGCTCTAGCGAACTTTCTTTTTGAAAGGGAAAAGAATTCCTTGGCCCTTCAAAGAAAATTTGCCTATCTAAGCTGACCTTTGAACGCTGACCTAGCATACTCAACCATTAATTGACCGCAATCCAACCAATACTTACCACAGACTAATTTATTACCCCATACCTCTTGGGTTGGTGCCAAACCGACTTTCCCTTGAATTTATCGTACAAATACCGATTGGCACCTTTCTACTATCCATTGTATGAGAGCATTTCTTTTGCTGTCAGAGTACTTAGGTCCTAAGATTCCCAATCAATTGCTGTAAATGCGTGGAATGGAATCGATCCCAGGTAAGTTGAACGGCTCGCGAATCCAAAATCAATTCTCCGAATAAGCCGGAGATAGAAATCAATTTGAATTGTCTGGGTGAGGATTGATGAGAACCTGGAGAAAGGATGAGTTGTTACCGCTGCTCTATGGCATGGTTATCGATCCCGACTTATTGAATCCGCAATTGACCGCGCCTCCATTGAAGCTGAAATTGCCACTCGCGTTGAAGCTATAAGTTCCCGCTCCAATTGGCGGATCACTAGCGTCTTCATTGCAATTCGTGTTCACGCAGAACATATTGTAGATCTCTTGTGTGCCGCTGGGTTGTCCAACGAATGTCACCGGACAGCCAGTGCAAGATCTTGGTGAAGATCCTTTCGCATCGCCGATCTTGGGTTTGCCGCCATCACCAGTATACGCTTTCGCACGGTGCAGGCTTAACCCGCTGTCGGTCCACGAGATAGTGTACGAGGTAAGGGTCATAGGTTCGATGTTGTTATTCTTGAAAATAAAATCGAATTTAATTACCGTCCCCATGCCTTGCCAGTTCGTCACGCTCTTGGAAATCCAATTGATGTTCGCACAGTAATCGGGCGGTGGGATTGGCGTATCGGTCACTGGTGGAGGCGTCGGAGTAATCGTTGGTGTATTCGTAGCCGTTGGAGTTCGTGTTGGCGTTGACGTATTGGTCGCAGTAGGTGATGGGGTCCAGGTTGGATCGCCAGGATTAGTTGGCGGTGGCGAGGTTGGCGTGTTTGATGGTATCGGCGTATGTGTCCGTGTGGCCGCCGGGTTATCCGTTGAGGTCGGTTCTGGCGTCACAGTCGGTGGTGCGGGTTCTGTATTTGTTGGAATGAGAGTAAAAGTCGGTGAAGGACCG
>JAGLGG010000198.1 GCA_023144145.1 Anaerolineales bacterium
TCCGGGACTCCATTAATAACAGCCCACCCCTCGACCCTTCGACAGGCTCAGGGAGCTTCGGGGGTGGGTTTTTATAAATAGGGCAACTTCCCGGAATTTTGGGTAATCCCTGGGAAAATCAAGTTAAAGTCAACTTGATGGTCTCGGTTCTACTACGAAGAATTTTATGATAACAAAAGCCACCATCGAAAGAATGGCGGAGATGAGAAACATGCTTTGGTATCCAAAAAACATAACCAAAGTGCCGCCAATGATGGGCGCGAGTAGTAGAAAGGGCCCAGTTAAAGTTTTCGACATGCCAATGTATGTCGGTCGATCCGCTTCTTGGCCAAACTCCATGGCGATATTTTGATCAGCAATATATTCACCGGAATGGGCGAGGCTGATGATTCCGAATACAACGTACAAACCCCATAAAGATCCTACAAACAGGAGCGCCAATACCCCCAACAGATACAGCAGATTGCTGTATTCAATGATGCGTTTGTATCCATCTTTATCACCGATGGAACCCCAAATACCATAACCCACAATCTCGGAAATAAACATCACGAATGTGAACGTCGCCGAATATGATATGGATAAGTCGAATTTTTGGATACCGTAAACAGCGACGAAGCCAATTCCCATTAAGCTTAAGAATGCGAATCCCCTGTTTAGTAGATAGGTCCTGAAATTTCTATCCGCGGCAAGGATATGCGTAATCTTCCCCCAGGTATTGATGTCACTTGATGGGGTCTCGCGCTTCATCTCGGGCTCAATATTACGACTCAAAAAGATATACGAGATGGACACACTGGTAAACGCGATCGCAAACATGAGTGAATAATTCTTCGGATATGCGATATTGGCAAGGATCAACCCAGTAATCATGGCCCCGGCCATACCCATAAGCTTCCCCAGGATCAAGGAATATCCCCAGTAGCGGCCACGATGGGTAACGGGTATGACGGTGGCAATTAATTCCTGCCAGGGCAATGCCACCATCCCGCTTGTAAAAGCCTTAATCGCGTAAATGGACAAGAAAATTGCGATGGCGACGTTACGGTCTACCCTTAGAAGAAAAAAGACGGCTATTGCGAGCAGTAGAAACGAAAGCCGTTCGATGATTCCAAGGGAAAGCACCGTGGGCAATCGTCTGTTCTGACTCTCCAGATGTTTGGCAAAAAATAATTGAGGTAAGAACCAACCTGCGCCTTGCAATGCTGGAATTACCCCTATCAATAGGGGAGAATCCGTTAAAGTACTCATAAATACCGGCAATATGGTGTATGCAGCAACGAAGCTATCGCCAAAGTACCAGAAACCCGCATCCAGAATGTTCGTGAGGATGTTACGCCTTAGATGTTTCACAACCTCTGGATTGAGGTTATGAGTTTCAGGCAGTGAAAACAAGTTCCTCATGAATTGCCTCGAGGAAATGCCGGATCTCTGAAGACTTCAATACCATCGACGAGGGTCAACAGCACTTTCGTTTTGGAGATGTTGTCGGGGGGAATCTCGAACAGGTTTTGATCCAACACAATGAGATCCGCTCGTTTACCGACCTCGATGGATCCGTTTTTACCTTCGAGGAAATTAGCATATGCCCCATTGTAGGTGTAACTCCTGATCATGTTCTCCAGGGAGACTCTTTCCTCAGGAAACAGCACTTTCCCCGTTTTTCCAGAGATAGCTGACCGAGTGACCCCGAGCTGAATAGCGATCAAAGGATCAAAGGGGATTGTTACGGGAAAATCGCTCCCAGAAGCCATGATCACTCCCGCATCAATAAAACTCTGCATGGGATATTGTCTGTCGGCTCTCTCTTTTCCCAGATAAGGCAGCGCCAGCTTCGTATAATAATCATCGATCTTGAACCAGAACGGTTGTGGTACACCGATGAGACCCAGTTCTTTAAAGCGCAGGATATCGTCGGGTTCAACGATCTGCAGATGGGTGACCAGGTGACGTGAATTTATTCGCCCATTGGTCATCTTTGCGTATTCAAGTGCGTCCAGCGTTATCCTCGCGGCGGCATCACCAATCACATGAAAGTGGATCTGGATGTCTTTTTGATCGAGGGCAGTACAAGCATCGTTCAATTTTTTTGGATCCCAAATCGGTTCCCCGCGAAATCCAGGCTTTTGGTTATATGGCTCGAGCAAAAAGGCGGTTCCGCCTTCGACAACACCGTCAACAAATATCTTGGCGGTATGAACCTGGAAATTGGGGTGGTCATTTGTGGAGCTTTCATTGAGCACTGCTTCTATTTGCCCCTCGATCCCTTGCTTGGGCTCCAGTGTAATTGCGCCTCGGAATCGAATTTTTAGCCGATCTTCCTCAGCGAGAGCCCGGAATGCTGCAATGGATTGCATATCCAACATGGCATCGTGTGACATCGTGATTCCCGCAGAGATAGCCATCTCCTGGTAGGCAAGAAGCGCTTCCTTCCGTTCTTCTATGGAGTAGTCAGGGATCACGCCCTTCAACAAATCGGAGGCTGTTTCTCTGAGTGTGCCGCTTGGTTGACCTGTCTCAGGATCGCGTTCGATCCTCCCGCCTTCAGGATCTTTTGTATCCTTATTGATTTGCGCCCTTTCCAAGGCCACAGAATTCACCCAGAAAGAGTGGCAGTCATATGACATGATGGCGATGGGTTTGTTTGGGACGATGGCATCGAGCATCTCTTTGGGTGGGCCAAGGTTTGGGAAGAGAGTATCTGCCCAACCACCTCCTCGATAGGCTTCAGCATCAGTGTGGTCGGCAACATATTCTTCAATTGCTCTTTTGTATTCCTCAACAGAATCCAACAAGTAAAGACTGATGTTTCCCACAAAATCCATCGCGAGAGATGGATGTGCGTGAGAATCGACGAATCCCGGCAGGACCATCTTCCCATCTAGATCAATGACCACTGTGTTTGTCCCGATGTAATGCTGTGTGTCTTCATTTCTTCCAACGAAAACGATTTTGTCGTCCTGAATTGCGATTGCCTGTGCCCAAGTACGATTTTTATCCACTGTATAGACGGAACCATTTTTGAAAATTAGATTCGTTTTTTCTATCATATCCATATCCTTTTTTTGATATGAAGTTGCGCTAACTTAAGTGACCTTGTTTGCGTCCCCGACGTTGGATAAATGGTTTCTAACGCTGTTTCAGTGGAAAAATGGAGTAAAAGACAGCTCCACATCTGGAAAATTATATCATGTATAATTCGGTATATTCAATATATTAGAATTATTGTGACCGAAACCGAAAGAAATTATCCAACCCATTGACATTACGGAAAAAATGAATTATCCTGATACCCATAACGGTCTTCGTTTAAACAATTCATCTGGTTTTCGCCACTGCCCATGTATAAACCTGATACATTTGACTGGAAAATTATTGCCTTGCTGAACGAGGATGGCAGAATGCCTAGTACTGTGGTTGCGCGAAAATTAGGCGATGTCTCCCCTCGAACTGTTACAAACCGAATTAACACCTTGATAGAGAATGGCATCATCAATGTTCGCGCCGTCGTCAACCCAGAAAAAGTGGGCTATGGGGTCATGGCTGACGTTTTCGTTGAGGTTGAGCCGGGGAAGGTGCGCTCGGTGGCTCAGCAAGCCGCCGAATTCCCTCAGAGCAGCTACGTGGCCTGTGCTACTGGTGAGTCAGACGTTAGTATCTCATTGCGTGTGCGAAGCATCGAGGAACTCTTCG
>JAGLGG010000199.1 GCA_023144145.1 Anaerolineales bacterium
CCGAGCTTGTTGGTGCGCGCCTTCTCTGCCAACGCGTTTCCACTCTCCGCGATCTCAACAATTGACTTCTTGTCGGCACCTTTGATAACTGGGACAACCAGCATCCCAGTTTCCAGAGCAACGGCCACGCCAATATTCACTTCTCCAAGGATCAATACCTTGTCCTCCACCAATGTGGAATTCATTATGGGATGCTCGAGCATGCTCTGGCCCAAGACTTTGACGATCAGGTGGGTAAAGGAAATGTGAACTCCAAACTCATCCTCAACCCTTGCAACGAGCTCTTTTCGAAATACTTCGAACGCCTGCAGGTCAACTTCCCCCATGATGGTGTAAGCCGCATAACCCAGATGACTTCGCATCATATGATCTGCGATCATTTTGTAAACGCCGCGCAAAGGAATCACCTCGGCAATCGGCACACCATGAGGTGAAAGTCCAAGATCCTCTCTCTCACTCATACAATCCATCCTTCCGAATGTATACAAGCTCGCCTTTTGGATTACTCTTGTATGCGCTAACTAGTGTTCCGTCCAACGTGATTCATAGACAGGATAGATAAAGGACGGAACAACATAAGCATTTGTCAAGGTTGCAGTAACCCGGTTCATAAATGGTATCTTTGTCCTTGACAAAGCCCTAAGCCAGATTGTGCTCTTGGATGAAATCCGCCAACACACCCGTTAGATCTGGTCGACCAATCTCCTGAAGGTTGTAATTTACGCGCGTATACGGCTTTTTGATGTCAATAATCCTTCCTAAATCGATGGGCGTGCCGATAACAACAGCATCACACTCGGTGTTGTTAATGGTTGTCTCCAGATCTCGAAGTTGTTCATCCCCATATCCCATCGCCGGGAGAAGGACTCCAATATCTGGATAGGTCTCGAAGGTCTCGGAAAGTCTGCCCACCACATAGGGCCTTGGGTCGACAAATCCGGCTGCGCCAAATTTCTGCGCCGCGACAACACCCGCGCCGATCTTCATCTCGCCATGCGTGAGAGTAGGTCCATCCTCAACCACTAAAACCATCTTCCCTTTTACTACAGAAGGATCATCAATATCCAAAGTCGATGCGGCATCGACAACGATTGCGTCTGGCGCCAGCATAGCGATATTTTCTCTCACCGCTTGAATACCGGCCGCATCGGCACTATCGATCTTGTTGATGACAACTACATCGGACAACCTTAAGGTCACCTCTCCAGGATAGTAGCGCAGTTCGTGACCAGGACGATGCGGATCAACAACTGTTATGTGCAAGTCAGGTGTATAAAACGGGAAGTCATTGTTGCCCCCATCCCAGATGATCACATCGCATCCATCGGGATCTTCCTCGGCCGCTCTCAAGATCGCTTCATAATCCACACCGGCGTAGATCACATTGCCCCGCACCACGTGCGGTTCATATTCCTCCATCTCCTCGACGGTGCACTTATGCTTCTCCAAATCGGCTAGTTCCGCAAATCGTTGCACCCGCTGAGCCACCAGGTCGCCATATGGCATCGGGTGACGAATGGCGACAACTTTTAACCCCTTCTCCATCAAGAGTTCAATGACTCTTCTTGAGGTCTGACTTTTACCACAGCCTGTGCGCACTGCTCCAACCGAAATGAGGGGTTTGGTACTCTTGAGCATGGTGTCATCCGGCCCTAGAAGGACAAAACTCGCCCCTGCTGCTTGGACGATGGCACTCACGGACATCACGTGTTGATAGGTGATATCGCTGTAGGAGAAAGCACATTCTCCAGCATTTAGTTCCTTAATTAATTTTGGCAGATCTTCTTCGGCATAAATTGAGATGCCTTCTGGATATAATTTTCCCGCCAATTCAGGTGGGTACTTCCTTCCCTCAATATCTGGAATTTGAGCTGCAGTGAATGCGACAACGTTGAAAGCATCATTGTCTCGATAGAAAGTATTGAAATTATGGAAATCTCGACCTGCGGCTCCGATAATAATTACATTTCGTTTTGACACAATTTTCCTCCAAAGATTAATTTTGGTGATGTTTATGATCCTAATGTAGCTACCATCACAGCTTTGATTGTATGAATCCTATTCTCTGCTTGGTGAAAGACAATGGAAGCTGGCGATTCAAACACTTCCTCACTCACTTCCATCGCTTCAATTCCAAAGTTCTGATATGTTTCCTCGCCAATTATCGTCTCACGATTGTGAAACGCAGGTAAGCAATGCAAGAATTTCACGTCGGGATTCCCCGTTTTTTTCATTGCTGCTGAATTGACTTGATAGGGCTTCAGTAAATTAATTCTCTGTTCCCAGACCTCTTTTGCTTCGCCCATTGAAACCCAAACGTCAGTATAAATGAAGTCACAGCCCTTCAAGCCCTCGTCAACATCATCTGTGATGGTGATGGAAGCCCCGCTGTCCGCTGCTATCTGGGTCGCCTTATCCACCAGGTCCTGCTCCTGCTGAACTTCTTTTGGCGCCACGGACCGGAAATCCATTCCCATCTTTGCTGCACCAACCAATAGTGAATTGCCCATGTTGTTTCGGGCATCCCCCATGTATGCAAATTTCACCTGGCTCAACGGTTTATCCGAGTGCTCCATCATGGTCAGGAAATCTGCCAGAACCTGGGTGGGATGAAACTCATTTGTCAATCCATTCCAGACGGGAACGCCGGCATAACGGCCTAATTCTTCTACTCGATCTTGCCCAAAACCACGGTACTCGATGCCGTCATACATATGTCCCAACACACGTGCGGTGTCTTTCATTGATTCCTTCGTTCCCAATTGAGAGCCCGTGGGGCCAAGGTAGGTAACGTGTGCTCCCTGGTCATATGATGCGACTTCAAAAGCCGCTCGTGTACGAGTTGACCCCTTTTCAAAGATCAGCGCGATGTTCTTCCCCACCAACCTC
>JAGLGG010000002.1 GCA_023144145.1 Anaerolineales bacterium
AAATTACCAAGGAAGGAGTTCCCCATCAAAGCTGACACCCTTCCTAAGTTGAAATCGTGAATAGGTTTGGGGAAATTCGTACGTTAGCGCTCTGGTCGCCACACTGGGTCGAAGTCTAGTTCAGGATTAAATGTGAATTCGAAGAAGTTGGTGCAATTCGCAGTCATTATGGCGATGTTATGATCAACTCCCTCTCCCGTCCAAGTCTCAAATGCGATCCATTGACTGTCAGGCGACCAACTTGGCTCAGCCATGGGATCAGAGGCGCGTAGTCCTTCAAGGCATACCTGATTGGCAATACGCAGTCTATCTTCAAAACGCTTGACTACGAGACGAGGGATATCGCCGATGTTCCGTTCAAATAACACATATTGCCCATCTGCCGACCATGCCGGATGTGAATCGCCATTGCTTTCTTGCATCGTAATTCGCTGGCGTTCCCCACCGTCTATTGGGATGATGTAGATCTCGGAAAATTCCGCCTGGGAGGTCGTTATGAGAAGGTTGATTCCTCTCGGGTCCCACTCGGGTTGATAAACAACGACAGAGCCATCGCCGACAATTACGGGTTCAAGGTCTTCGAGGCTCATAACATAAACCTGTGCAAATCCATCCCTGATTGAGGTAAACGCAATCTGGTCCCCGTTGGGCGACCAGGCAGGATCATAATCACCCCCACCGGGCGTAGTAGGAAGTTGCTCAGGATCTAAATCCTCGAGGGTTAAGACCCAAATACTTGACCCCGGGTAGCTTTCTTGATTTCCCCGACAAGGTGAAGTCATGAGTAATTTGCTTCCGTCCGGGGACCAGGCTGGTTGACATGCACCACCCTCAAGATCTGTAAGTTGGGCCAACCCAGTGCCATCGACATTCATGAGGAAGATTTGGGAGATCCCCTCTCGCACGGAGGCAAATGCTAATTGACCCACCCCTCCCCCGACAGGAGTTGCAGCCGGTGTTGCCTCAAGGGTAGGTTCCTCAGGCGGACCCTCAGTGGACTCCTCAGTCGGGCCAAGAATAATCGGTTGTGTTTCCTCAGGGGAGATGATTGCCTCCGTAACTGTCGGAGTCTCAAGAATCTCCTCTGTTGGAGTTTCTGTTTCTGTGGGCAGAATGATCGTTGGCGGTGCAAACAGCGCGCCCAGCTGTTGCCTTAATTCCGGATTCATCAGTAAAACCCCTGCTAATGCGAGGATTATGACCCCACCCACGATGCCAATTAGAGGCCATCGACTTTTTCGAGGTGAAAGGGCATCTATTCTCGTTCGAAGGGTCGCATCATGGGATGAGCGTTCTATTTTGGAATTAGGCTCTAAGTATGGCAGAACACGCGAGATAGTTGTGTGGCTTGAACTTGGCGCAGACGAGAGCGCCGAAGCGAACTCACCGATAGATTGATATCGATCATCAGGAGAGATCGAAAGTGCCTTCTCGATCGCCCGGGCAATCCCTGAGGATATTTTGGAGTTCCATTTTCGCAAAGGCGTCAGATTTTCTCGCCCCATTGCCCGTTCTAGTGCATCCTCAGCGATGGAACCAGTCAGAACCACATACATCGTAGCCGCAAGTGAGTAAACATCTGTCCTTGCATCCGTCGGACCAGTCCCATATTGTTCTGGAGGCGAAAAACCAGGCGTCATGGCCTTGGCGCCAGTTGTCGTTCTTCCATCCCCATCGGCAACTTTGGCAAGACCAAAATCTACCAGTATCGCGCTTCCATCAGGCGTGATCTTTATGTTGCCAGGCTTGATGTCGCGGTGAAGAATTGCGGGAGTGCGAGTATGAAGATACGCCAACGCATCACATATTTCCAGGAACCAGGGAAGCGATTCCTCTTCGGATACTACATCGTCTCGTTCGAGCCGCTCGCGTAAATCCTCCCCCTCAACAAAATCCATTACCAGGTATTGCCCCTCCCCCTCGATAACAAAGTGATCCGTCACTCGGGGCAGGTGCGGATGGCGTAAACTCGCCAGGATATTTGCTTCACGCCTGAATTGGCGCGCGTACTCTTCCGTTATGAACAGATTTTCTTTTACTGCTATCGGGACACCAAGGTTTATGTCCTGAGCATGATATACAGCTCCCATTCCGCCTTGGCCAAGAACATTTTCGATTCGATAGCGTTCGTTTAGAATGTCGCCTAACTTAAGAGGCATGGAGCGTCCGACCGCATAAATGCTAGAATTTGGAGTAGTACCAATTGTAGCAAAGTAGGTTTGCTTTGACCATGACGGCTTGCTATTTGTTTGGAGATCAATTCCTGCTGTGCTTCTACGTTCTCGCTTGTGTGGCACATTTACCATGACCAATGTCCTCTTATTGCAACTAACCACAATTGGGTAAAATGTATACCTATGACAGATCAGCCCAGCATAACAATTCCAGTATCCATCTGCATAAGGATGAAACGATGGCACTGGGACAAAAAAAGCCAATACACCCCTAGGTGGTTATGGCTTCTAATATGTTTTGCTGGGTTCCTTTTAATAGGATGCAGCGATTCTCCTACTCTTGTCAATGTGACTAAAGAGCCACTCCAACATGCCGACCCACGCATGGCGAGTATTCTTCCCCCTAAGTGGAAACCAACCCCACAGCAAGATATACAAGTTGATGCAGAGCCAGATCCCAAATCAGCGATTAATTTTGGAGGCCTTCTCAGGGTTCGTGAACGTGAAATCGTAGTACCCTATGTGATTGGATACTCAGTAAATGGCCGACCTCTGGAGGTGTATCGATTTGGTAACGGAGGACGCAATTTATTGATTATCGCCGGGATCCACGGCGGATATGAATGGAATACCATCGCGCTAGCCTATGAACTGATCGAACACTTGAAGCATGATCCACAATTGATCCCCCCAGATGTCAAATTACACATTCTACTTTCCCTCAATCCAGATGGAGCGGCTCGGGCGCATAATTTTCTGGGAAGAGCGAACGCCAACAACGTAGATCTCAACCGCAATTGGAATGTGAATTGGACCTCAAATCTGCCTCAACTTCGATGTTGGAATCTTGTGCGCCTTTCGGGAGGTCCTTATCCGATATCCGAACCAGAATCAAAAGCGCTGATGCGCTACATACTCGATACCGATATTGAAGCCATAATCAGCTATCATTCTGCTGGATTGGGTATCTTTGCTGGGGGACTTCCGACTACGGAAAAATCACGACAACTCGCCGAGGCAATTGCAGATATGAGTACATATCCCTATCCTCCGATCGACATCGGATGTAATTACACCGGCACCTTTATCGATTGGGCTGCGAGGATTGGGATTGCCTCAGTAGACGTTGAACTCTCAAACCATTTCAATACAGATTTCGAGCAAAACCTTAGGATCCTGGAAACTTTTCTGAGTTGGACCCCAACCCCATAATAATCTCACGATATAAAACGTAGGCCCACATTAAACGACCCCTTAAGAATCCGATTATCGAAATCAGTCAATTCGAAAGTGCTCTCAGAAACTCGTCTACCTTCATCCGGATGTCATTCCGTGTTTTACGGAAAATGTCTTTCACTTCATCTTCACTTCCAACAAAACTGGCTGGATCCTCAAAAGGCCAGTGTATGCGCTTTCCTGAGCCAGGAAATGTTGGGCAATGCTCCGCTGCATCGTCACAGACGGTGATCACATAATCGAATTCTTGATCGATAAACTGGGAAACTGATTTTGATTTGAACTCACCCATATCGATCCCTGCTTCATTCATGACATCAATCGCATTTGGATGCACATAGCCAGTCGGATTTGTTCCTGCGCTCAAAGCCGCTATCCTACCAGGCGCCAGAAAATTTATCCATGCTTCCGCCATCTGGGAGCGACATGAATTGCCTGTACAGATAATGATGATGTGCATTTTCAATCCACCCACGATCCAGGAACTTCCAAGGAAAAAGCCACTTAGGGTGATGCCGCCCCCAAAACCCCCCGTTGCCATTCATCCCCACCGAGAGCTTCAGGGTACTCTGGCTTTTTCCCATAGTCTGCACGATAGACTGTGTTCCTAAACACAAAGGGCATCCCTCAACTCTACATTAAAAGGGCTGCCCTGAGGAAGCAATCAGAGTACTGTACGAATTAGCTTGCTAAAGGCGACTCTCCACTCTTGGCTGGTTGATAGAAGGGATTTGTACCCAGTGAGTGTTCTGTCGCATCAATAACCTCATGGATTTCAGGCACTTCTTCCTTGATCATCACGTCAATTCCCTGACTAAGGGTAACTCTTGCCATTCCGCAGCCTTGGCACCCACCGCCAAGAATCACGAATGCCACTCCATCTTTGACTTCCTTTAATGACACGAAGCCCCCATGCATTGCTACGGAGGGGTTTACGCGAGCATCCAAAACCTGCTGAATCTTCATAGAGACAGGATCGTTCCAAAGAGGGTTCGGATTATCTATCTTGAAGCCTTCCTGACCATTGCTATCCGCCAGGTCCAAGGTTGACCCAGACAGATTTGGGATAGTTTCAGGATCGATTAACACCGTAACACCATCGATATTTATTTCTGAATCATCCGGCTTCTTGTTGTCCAAGCCAACAAATCCAAGTTGGTAGAGGAAACCCTGTGGACCACGACCACGAATCGCAACTCGAAGGACCAGATCATCTTTTCCCTTCTCGGTCATGATCCCTTTTATCTTCCCTAATGCTTTTGTCGATATCTCAAACATACATCTCTCCGTTGATGCAAAAAATGTGATGCACTATACCTTAATTGTAATCGACCTAAACGTCCAAATTACGCACCTCTCGGGCGTGGGTCTGAATGAAACGCTTGCGCGGTGGAACCTTCGCTCCCATGAGCATATCGAAGGTTCGATCGGCTGCGGCAAGATCCTCAATGGTGACCAAAAGCAGGGTTCTGGTTGATGGGTCCATGGTCGTATCCCACAACTGTTCTGGGTTCATTTCACCAAGACCCTTGTAACGTTGTAATCCAACCTTATCATCCCCAACCTTCCATTTTTTCAAAATCTGCTCTCGATCAGCCTCCGTATAAGCATATTCAACCTTCTTCTTATGAGAGAGACGGTAGAGCGGCGGTTGAGCTACAAAAAGATGGCCTTCTTCTATGAGTTCAGGCATATATCGGAAAAAGAATGTCAGAAGCAACGTGCGGATATGGCTGCCATCGACATCGGCATCCGTCATTATGATCACCCGGCCGTAGCGAAGACCTTCCAGGCTGAAATTATCTCCAATCGAAGTTCCAAGGGCAGAAATGAGTGCCCTGACTTCATTGTTGGAAAGAATCTTATCCAAACGTGCGCGCTCTGTATTGAGAATCTTGCCTCGTAGAGGAAGGATGGCCTGGAAATGCCTGTCACGACCCTGCTTTGCGGAGCCACCCGCGGAATCGCCCTCTACAATGTAAATTTCACATTTGTTTGGATCACGCTCAGAACAATCTGCCAGTTTGCCTGGCAATGTCAAACTCTCTAATGCGCTTTTACGGATAACAAGATCACGTGCCTTGCGGGCAGCATCACGCGCCCTTGCAGAGGTGAGGCACTTCTGCACAATTGCTTTCGCGGCACGCGGGTCTTCCTCAAGAAATCCATTAAAATCATCGCCCAAAGCCTGCTGGACTTGGGTTTGTACCTCCGCATTCATCAATTTAACTTTCGTCTGACTCTCGAATTGTGGGTCTCGATGTTTGATAGAAACGATCGCCGTAAGCCCTTCACGAGTATCGTCCCCGGAGAAATTTGGATCTCCATCTTTTAGAAAGCCGTTTTTACGAGCGTAATCATTGATCGTGCGGGTTATCGCGGCTCGTAATCCGGTTAGATGCGTTCCGCCATCCACGGTATTGATGGTATTGGCAAACGAGTAAACTGATTCGGCGAAAGCTGCCGTGTACTGAAGAGCTACCTCTATCCCGGTCCCATTCACTTCTTTCTCGACATATACCACCTGGTGAAGAACATCCCTGTTTCTATTCAGGTACTTGACGAAGGAAGTGAT
The DNA here is from genome assembly GCA_023144145.1 of Anaerolineales bacterium. Classification (GTDB taxonomy): domain Bacteria; phylum Chloroflexota; class Anaerolineae; order Anaerolineales; family E44-bin32; genus JAGLGG01. The sequence continues at coordinate 5,986 of JAGLGG010000002.1, forward strand.
GCCGCCCTCGAAATAAAAAGTCATCTCGCGACCATCACGCTCGTCCTTGAAGCAAATATTAGTTGCTCTAGTGACGAATGCCATTTCACGAAAGCGTTGGACAAGTGATTCAAATCGGTAATCCAATTCTCCTTTGAAAATTGTTCGATCGAACATGAAGGTGGTTTTTGTACCTGTCTGAGTTTTAGGTGATTTACCGATTACCTTCACAGGAGCAACAGGAGCACCACGTTCATAACGTTGGAAGTGAACTTTCCCTTCTCTCATGACCTCAACCTCACACCACTCCGATAGGGCATTTACGGCTGATACCCCCACACCGTGCAAACCACCTGATACTTTATAGCCATCACCACCGAATTTTGCGCCCGCATGGAGCATGGTCATTACAACCTCAAGCGCCGGCTTTTTTTGTTCAGGATGAATGCCCACTGGAATACCACGACCGTCATCCTCAACAGTTACCGAACTGTCGGCATGAATGATGATATCGATGTTCTTACACGTACCCGCCAGCGCTTCATCGATGGAATTATCTACTACCTCGTACACTAAGTGTTGAAGGGCTTTGATATCGGTGCCTCCAACATACATTCCTGGGCGTCGGCGAACTGCCTCCAATCCTTCCAGCACCTGAATATCTTTTGCTGCATAAGTGCTTACGGCTGTCTTTCGTTTTGCCACTATATTTACTCCTTCATTATCAACAGTTGACTTAGATAGGGTTATTAATTTTGCCCCGCAATCTTTTCGGCAACAATCTACTTAATTGTCAATCCCAGTCTGAGCCTCTGCCCCTTGAAGTGTGAATAGCCATGCTCTGCGATCTTGATAAAATGCGTAACTCCCGGCCAATAAAGTAGCGCTCACGAATGCATGTCCAACGATAGCTAACAAACTGAACCAGCTATTCTCGTGCGGGAGAATCCAAACTAGATTGGTAAGATAAGTCAAGGCATACGCTAATCCGAGATAGCCGACAACCGGGAGAACATTCCACCTTACTAACGTAGCACTCTCGATCATCGCTCTGATTACCCCAAGCTTATAACGAATGATTCCATGTGGTGTGAAAATGAGATAGACGATGGCCCATAGCATGAAACTGAATCCGAGAAATGCCACCATTAATCCGAATAAGGGCATGATCAAAGAAACTAGAACCGCGATTAAACTAAACCCAAAGATAACCAGAAACGCCATACCAAATACGAGGCTTGCGAGTGCAATTGCCCGAGTGGATGCTCTCCATTCTTCCAGAACATCCTCTCTTGGTGCCCACTGACGGGCAATCAAGCGATGAAATTGCGCTCCCACTGCCTGACCGATCAACAGCAACACTGCCAACAAGAGTATGATCAAGAACGGATTCGCTACCTGCACCACAGTGGGTTCACCTAAGGGCGATTCGATGGGTCGCCTACCTGCCATAAGTGTTGAAATGCCCACAGGGAAACTACTTATCACTGAAAAGAGATTTACTCTACCACCCAACTCGATAAATGAGGTTCGAAGTTGCTCTACCAGCGCCTCTTCAGCACCGACTGGTGTGATTAAGTATTTTGCCAACTCTTCGAAAACAGATGGTATGGTGAGCTTAGGTCCGAACCAAAGGAACAAATCCAGCAAGACCGATGGAATCAACAAAAGTGGCTGTGCCGCGATTTTATCGAAGCCAGCCGCAATGGATTGAATTGTGCCAATTGGCCTTGAAGAATTGCCTGTACTTTGTCGTTCCACGTCTTCCAATTTTACCATACAGAGCACTTGCAGACCTATTGTTTCCTACTGGTAGGAATGCCTTAAGACCCAATTCCGGCACAAAAATAACTGAGCGAACTTATGACCGTGTTCGGCACCTGTACTGGATTTTCCCGCCCCCACAAGTTTGACCAGGTTCCCCGGCTTCGTTAGAATTCATTCGCACTCATCATGGACCTTCTGTACGTACAACTTTTTCATAGATCATTCTCTCCCACCAAATTTGCGCTCTAATTATCATGACGCCAGTTAAAAAAAGGTCAATCGCAAGTTGAGGACGCTTCCACTGGCCATGTGCGTAGTTTTTTCAGCGCACTCGTATCCTTTGAAGAATCCAGTGAATCAGAGACAATAGTCATAAATCTAGTTAGCCTATTTCTAAAAGTAGAGGTCAAATATGGGAACACTGATCATTGAAGGGAATCACCCATTATCAGGTGAAGTTACTCCTTCTGGGAATAAGAATGCCGCCTTGCCAATGCTAACCGCAGCACTGCTCACAGATGAAGAAATTACTTTGCACAACATTCCAGACATTGGCGATGTAAGAACAATGCGCGACCTGTTAAAAAGCCTGGGAGTTCAGATTGAAGTTGTTAATCCACATAGCTGGAAATTGAGGGCTACCAACGTTCGCAATGCTGAATTAGACCCTGAGCTGTGTAAAAGAATTCGTGCATCAATTCTGCTGGCTGGTCCAATGCTGGGTCGTACGGGTGAACTCGAACTCGCGCCCCCTGGAGGAGATGTAATTGGTCGTCGGCGTATTGACACCCACTTTCTTGCCCTAAAACAATTCGGTGTAGACGTGAAGTACAGCGAAGGGCAGTTCAGACTCACAGCTGCGGGTCGATTGGTAGGTGCCGATGTTCTCCTGGATGAAGCCAGCGTGACGGCCACGGAAAATGCGATATCTATTGCGGCCACCGCCAGAGGGCTCACAACCATCCGCAACGCCGCCTCTGAGCCTCATGTTCAGGAGCTATGCCATTTTCTGAATGGATTAGGCGCCAATATCAAAAACATCGGCTCCAATACATTGCAAATTGAAGGTGTTGATCAATTGCATGGCGGCGAATTCACCATAGGACCGGATTACCTCGAAGTGGTAAGTTTCATCGGCGCTGCGGTTGTGACAGGCGGAAATATCCGCATTCGCAATGCAGCTCCGAAACATCTAGACATGGTCAGACTGGTATTTGGTCGGCTTGGTGTAATTTGGGAGACGGAGGGCGAAGACATTATCGTGCCAGCCGATCAGCCATTGGAAATTATCCCCGATTTTGGCGGAGCAATTCCTCAAATCAATGTAATGCCATGGCCCTCGTTTCCAACAGACTTGATGAGCATTGCCATCGTTGTCGCTACACAATCCACCGGCACGGTCCTCTTCCATGATTGGATGTATCCGAGTAGGATGTTTTTCACCGACAAGCTCGTCTCCATGGGCGCAAGAATTACATTGTGTGATCCACATCGCTGCATCATCGTGGGACCAAACTCACTGCTTGGGGAGGAACTCGATAGCCCTGACATTCGGGCTGGAATGGCGTTAGTTCTCGCTGCGTTATCTGCCAAGGGCACTTCAAAAATTAGGAACATTGGTCAGATCGACCGGGGCTATGAACAGATAGACAAGAAATTAAAATTGCTTGGCGCGAAAATTTCACGCATTGAGGATTAATAGAAATTAAAGTTGCCTATTATTGAGGTAACGGCGCAATGGGGCCTACACGTAGAACACCATGAAATTCTAGCAGCCCGGGCTCCCACGCCCGGGTTTCGGCGGCGAGTGAGTCCCTCCTGCCTTACGTCCTTCTCCGATCGAGGGCTTTCATGATCCGCTCGACGATCTCATAGGCAATATTCTGCTGAAAACCCACCAACCCACTCACCAGATAGATTATCCAACCACTCGTAATCTGCCCCCCTGTGCTGGGAAATGTCAGCAGAAGCGTCGCCCTTACGATCAGAAACAGAAAGGCGCCCATAACAAAGCCCATGAACGGTGTGGCGATATACCACACCGCCCAGTTTCGATCTACGTCTTCCTCAAGAATTTTGTGAGTTTGCAATCCGATCAGTGCGCTGAATACCCCTCCGAGACCCCCCCACAACATACTGTTGACCAGAAGATCAAGGCTGCTCAGCATCCCAGAGGCTTGGGCTGGCAGAATGCTAGGTGCGGCAGATGTTAAAGCATCCGGAAGAAAAATGAGGCCAATTATAATGAAAATGGCAAAAGCGATTTCAAGCAAGATCAGGCGCATCCGCACGGATGCGGACCACGCTCGAACTCTCTCCGCCAGGTTTATTCTGTTTTCAACTTCGTTTAAGACTCGTTCGGCTTCGTCAAATTGCTCACGGTTGCGGATATTCTGATCTTTAGATACATTCAGTTGATCCTGGAGTAATTTGCGTAAATGCGGGTTATCGATTTCGCGCCCGATACGCAACTCCAATTGATCCGCTCTCTCACGCAGCCAATTTATCCTGATATCCGAAACCAAGAGGCTCTCTGAAGCAGAATCGTGTTGCTCATCTCTTGTGCGTAAAAAGGGTGGTAAGCTTTCCTCATTTGATCCCAAGCTTGTTTCCCCGATGGTCGAATAACGAGGCTCAGAATCAAAAGTAGAGTGCGGAGGTAGTTCAGGTTCAGTCTTAGGGGGTGGTACTGCCTCAGCAAATAAATCTTCAGGGAGAGGTGGACCTACGGCCCTCATACCTCCATCTTCACGTGGTCTTGTTCGGGGGCCACCTTCATTCTTCATGTTCCTAGCGCCTGAATCCTCAGATCGTTCTTCCCCAATCGGGTAGATATCGCTCTGATCATCTTGGGAGGTCGATCCTTTTGAATCCCTCAGCTTAGAAAAGGGATTCCCCCGCCTTGGAAGGAGCTCATCCTTCCCGCGACCTTCAAGCGAGCCCTCTTCATGCTCGACCAACACTCACCTCCTCAGCCAATCTCCGATAATTTTCAGCAGCTTTACTTTCGGGCTTGAAATCAAGAACAGACATTCTAGCTGCAGGAGCCATCGCCAGCGCTTCATCTTCTTCAATCACTGTATCAAACACCCTCTTCGAAAAAACAGACCGGAGCTCTCGTACCACTTCCTGGGAATGCCTTGAATCTGGCTGGAGTATGGTTGGTAATAGACCCAGAAGAGTCAAGTTTGGATGAAGGCGGTCATGAACCAACCAAACTGTTTCCAACAACGCTCTGACTCCACGCATTGCAAGATAATGACACTGGACAGGGATTAGAAGTTCATCGGCAGCAACAAGCGCATTGGTTGTTATTAGGCCTAAACTTGGCGGAGTGTCGATCAAAATAAAATCCAGTTGATCGCGCCCAGGTGCAATTCGATTTCTCAATCGAAAATTACGGTCCTGGAACTTTGTAAGCACGTAATCGACTGCCGCCAGATCAACACCTGCTGGAGCGATCCATAAATTTTCATTCAATTTTCGGATAATATTCCGGAGCTGAACACCATCTTTCATTAGAAAGGAGTAAGTAGTTGGACTCAAATGATAAGGGTCGAGACCAAACCCGGCCGTAAGCGCAGCTTGTGGATCAAAGTCGATCAGTAAAACCTGATGACCGCGCTCCGCTAATGCTGCGCCCAGATTGATAACCGTCGTAGTCTTACCTACCCCACCTTTTTGATTCGCAACTGCAATGACCCTTCCCACGCCGAGAGTATAGCCCACGCGATCGAAGGTGACAATAACCCTCTGCTCCTGTAAAGGAAATCGTTTCTGGTCGGATGAACCATTCCCTATCCTCCCTCTCCCAGCTCAAAACTGCGGATCAGGTCGCCCTACTCCCACAATTTGAGGTTGTAGCCGGTGCAGAATGGATGAAGATTGACCACCCCCTGACGGTACGGTATAATCCATCGGCAATTTGGAGTGCTGTACGCCGAACAAGATTGAAACAACTCTGGCAGCCCCCCAGCAAAATCATCCTTACTCAAGACTTTATCTTGGGACAAGACATTATCTTGGGATCGCAACATCTATAGGTACTGACTATGCCGAAGAGAACATACCAACCAAAAATCCGTCGCCGACTCCGTGTGCATGGATTCCGATCCAGAATGAGCACACGAGGCGGTCGAGCTGTATTAAAGCGCAGAAGGCACAAGGGCAGACAACGACTTTCTGTGCGCATGAACGATCACGTTAAAAAGATAAATTGGAAGGCTTAGGCTATTGTGGGAGGGGCAACTCACCTTCCCTAATGTTCCTGGAAGTGATTCGGGTTTTGGGAACGTTTTCTGATATGGTTGATGGATCGCAAGTACCGGCTCACGAGCTCAATTGATTTCAAGCGGGTGCGGCGTACGGGAAAGTCTTATGCCCACCCGTTAGCTATTTTGATCGTTGCTCCTAATCAGAAAGAGATTTCTCGCTTTGGAATAACAGCCGGACGAACAGTTGGGGGTGCAGTCGTTCGAAACAAAGCGAAACGCCGGATGCGTGAAGCACTTCGAGATCATTTGCCCAGTATTGAAACTGGGTGGGACATCATATTGATTGCTCGTTCGCCAATAGCCGAGGCTAAAATGCCTCAAATTCGTAAATCAATTGCCGGCTTGCTTAGACGAGCGGGCATACTTGGTTAGAGTGATGACGGTACATAGTGAAGATACACATCAACATTCGCTGCCAGCCTTGCGAGATGTGCCAATAAGTGTGACGAATCTCCCTCGCTTGATCGCGCTGGCATTGGTGCGACTCTACCAAATGACATTTTCCCGGATACTCCCCCAATCCACTTGTCGCTTTTACCCAACCTGTTCTCATTATGGCTACCAATCGATTTTCAAATATGGATTGCTTCGGGGCGGATGGATGGCTTTCAAGCGCATTCTGAAATGCCAACCCTTCCATCCTGGAGGATACGATCCGGTACCTTAGGAGATCCATGACGACATTCACGAAACGTAAGAACAACATTCCCAAATACCTGGGCATTCTCTTATTCGCAATCTTTCTCACAGGTTGTTCTGGAGGATTACTTGGCAATTCCAATTGGCCCGGAATTAGCGTAAAGGATGAAACCATTTTCATCTCCCTGGGTCAATATGTCCACGCAGTTGACGTTGATTCTGGAGACGAAGTTTGTCGTTTCCC
>JAGLGG010000020.1 GCA_023144145.1 Anaerolineales bacterium
AGATCCAGGCATTCAACAATGAAAAGTTTGAATTCCCATTTGGAACCTGTCATGAACTCGGAGGTGGGATGTTCAGTTACATGGGCATCATGAATGCGGAGGTTAAATAGTCACATCGACGCAGCATGAAAGAGAGGGCGGTGGTTTTTCCACCGCCCTTTTTATGCAGTGAGGAGATGCTGTCTAAAAAGAGGTACTAGTTACTGCTCCCTTATTGAAAATTTGTCGTAAGGGCAACGTGTGCTGGCGCACGTCGCCAGTCGCCACTACAATTGGGATTAATTACCATCGGCCTTTGAAAATCCTGTCTCAGATTTCTTAAAATGACTCCAACGCATAATGCACTATGACTCGATTGTAAAAGTGTAAAATCCGTCAGGAGCAGTTCGTGGTAGTGATTCCTGACGGCCGGATCGATCCGCGGCGGATAGAAAATACTCGATGGTCTGACCGGAGGACACGCCGGAAATGGAAGAAGTATAAATTGCCGGATCATAGGTGCTATCCAATTCCTTCACATTCCAGTCGTTTTCTCCACTCAGGCGCCAGGAGAGCAGAAGCTCTTCCTGGATGAGCCCGGCCCCGCTGTAATCTCTTATGGTCACTTCTATTGGATATGATTCAGCAGGCGCAACAGTCTCATCGATGCGTTTATGGATCATGTAAAGCATCTCAGTATCGAAGATGGCACGTGCACGGCAATGGATCGCATCAAAAGAGAGCCAACCCTCCCAAGGATTTCGCGTTTCATCCTCGAAACCGATAACATCATAACCTGGCATGGCCTCGCTCCAGGTTTTCAAAGCTCCTTGATCTTCCGGGATTCCATAAAGAGGGACAAACACTTTTTTGTTTAAGATCAAGGAATTGGTATATGCCGCTACCTCATCAGGCCTGAATGGCGCTGAATCAATACGCACGATCTCGTATGGTCGACCATTTGCGTTGGATAGTTTGGAGACCTCCTCTACGATCTTCTCAATGTGTGTGTATTCAGGACTGTCCTCTGGTACACGCATTATCATGATGGTTTCTTCATCCAGCAGCTTGAAGGCACAATCAAGATGTTGAATTCCGCCGGATTCGTAATTCGGGAGGACAACATAGTTCTCGATTCCCAGGTACTGCTCTACCGGATCGAAGAATTCATCACCTTCAATACCAATTTCTGCATTTTCTTTCAGCATGGTGCAGGTTGAGAATACCGTGTCGTGACCGTCTACCAAGAAATTACCTCCTGTTAGGGCGAGAGGTATTTGGGTATTATCCATCCCAAGTTCAGCAGCCAAAATTTCGGTCGCCAGATCATCGTTCTTATAATCTTCCTCATCCCCCCAGGGGTCTGGATAGAGTCGTCCATCGCAGTCAGATTCTGAGAATGGGTAGCTGATAAAACGGGGATCCACAAAACTGAATTTGCCCATTTCATCGACGACTGTGTGCGGTCCCCAATCGCGAGGCCAGTTAACATTCTCGCCCTGCGGGGCGATGATAAATCTAACTTGATCCGGATCAATACCCCACTCGGTGAAAGATGCTTCAGCGTCGGCTTGGCTATCTTCATCTGCAACCATCACAAAGAGTATGTCGTCCTTGGCGATTTCCACCACCAATGTTTTGGGGAGGTTTAAGGGCCAGCCTATCAGCGCCCCAAGCGCAGGTTCCCATTCTGCAACCGTTCGAAGCGGGGTTTCTGATATCTCTGGGACATCTGTTGGAGAAGGGTCACTGCTGCCCGCGCTGCACCCAGCAGCGGAGAATAAGGCCAGCAAGCAAATTAGGCAAAATAGCAACCAAACATTTCTTTTCCCACTATAATGCATAAAATTTCCCCTTCTGAAGGCTGGAATGGATTATATGTATTTCCGAAAAAATTTCTAATGATCTCAAAGAGGTAGCATGCAAAAAGTCATCGACATGCATAGCCACATCGGCGATATCCTGTATCCTGGAGGTGGGGAGCTGATCTTCAGGAAGGGAGTGCGCAAGAAATTTGTCCTTTCTCCTACGAATATCCTTGAGAGCAGAACTTGGAAATCCTTGGGTTTTCTGGATCGGTTGCTCTTTTTCGAGCCACTCATGATCCGGGGGTTTCTTGCGAATAACGCCTTGGGATCCCTGGAAAACATGCGTTCATCGATGGATGAGGCGCGCATATGGAAGACGGTCTGTCTCCCGATTTTGCCTCACGTAACCTTCGATGATTTGAAGGAAGCACAGGAACAGGATGATGGGCTTATCCCGTTCACCAGTTTTGACCCAAGGCAAGATTATGATCTTGAAGCCGCATTGAGCAGCGATGTGGCGCGCGGAGCGAGGGGGATGAAGCTGCACCCCATCATCCAGAACGAGCCGCTCAACAGCAAAAGGACCTTTGAGGCTGTTGAAGCGTTCGCTCCCCATGGCCTGCCGGTGCTCTTCCACGGCGGCGTGGCGTCGTACTACCTAAAAAAAGAGACCTACAAGGAGAATCCCGAATATGGCGACATTCATTACGCAAAGGATCTCATCGCAGCTTTTCCCAACGTCACCTTTGTCGTTGGTCATTCCGGGCTTCTTCAGGTGACCCATGTGCTTGAAATGCTCCCCGAATATAAAAATACCTATGTGGAAATTTCCTTTCAACACCCGCAGATCATCAGGCGATTGATCAGTGCCTTTGGACCAGATCGTGTGCTCTTCGGTTCAGATTGGCCATGGGCCAAGCGCACTACGGCGATACGAGCTATAAAAGAGGCTTGTAAAGGGGACTACGCTCTAGAGCACATGATCTGCTACGAAAACAGCGCTGAACTCCTAAAGCTTTAAAAGTATGGCGG
>JAGLGG010000200.1 GCA_023144145.1 Anaerolineales bacterium
TGGCTCTCTTTCGGCTGTTCACTAGTCAGGGTCTCTTTTTTCTGTTCACTACTTTCGCTTGAATCTTGGTTTTGTTCAGTCAAGATAATTTCTCCTAGCTTTTCACATTGCTTACTATATGATTCTCAATTCTTATTGATATGGATAAGCTTCCTCTTCCTCATCTGGAGTAGCTTCGAAAGATGTTTCTGTGATTTCTCGGGTTTCGCCAAGCATGATCATCTCTCTTGCGACCAGTTCAGTGGCGAAATGTTTTCTCCCTTCAGCATCTTCCCATCGACGGGTATGAAGTCGACCTTCGATGTAAACCTGTTGACCTTTCCTGAGATACTGGTTGCATATTTCAGCCAGGCTTCCCCAAGCGACGATGTTGAACCATTCCGTTTCTTCATGACGTTCACCATCCGCTGAATGCCAAGACCGCCCGGTCGCCACGCTGAATGTTGTTACTGGGCGACCTGATGGAGTGTATCTCATTTCCGGGTCCCTACCTAAGTGACCGATTATCATCACTTTATTGAGACCACGACTCATGGAAAACTCCTTTAACTAATCGATCCAAATTCGATTACTGCCCTTTGAGCGAATGCTTCAAATGATTTGCGACCTACTCCGCCACATCTTCCGCTGGCTCAACTGCTGTAATCAAGTAGCGCAGAATATGTTCGTTAAGCCGCAATTCGCGTTCGATTTCAACATTTGCGGTGGATGGCATTTCAAGTTGGAGGATGAAATAATAACCTTCATTCTTCTTCTGAATAGGGTATGCTAGCCGCCGTTTCCCCCAACGGTCAACATTAGAAATGGCACCACCAGATGCCTCAATCCAGCCTTTTACTTTTTCTTCAATCTCAGTGAGGGATTGATCCTCTACTTCGGGGTCAACAACATATGCTAATTCATAGTTGCGCATACGCGTATCTCCTTTCCTCGGGATTACTCCTCCCCAAGAAACCGTGCGGTTCTTGGTAGGAGCGGAAAGCACGCCTTATTTCGGCGTGGCAACGTGTGGAGTTTATCACGAACTATGGGGTTTATCAACGATGAAATGGAGCAGGAGAACAACCAGAAGAAATGAGTTCTGGAATGTCGCTTTCATTCACGGTATAATGACGAAAACCTGGCATAAAAGCTTGTGCCAGGCTTTAGAAATTTGTAGGCAATTTAGCTGAATTCAGATGCTCTCTTTTGCCCAGCCGACCATCCTCGGTTAACTAGGACGCGCCTGGTCAGACACGAGCATATCGCACATTCAGCTTTCAAAATGGTGAAGGATGGCAACCCCCAAAATCGTATTTGGCACGGACGGCTGGCGAGGGCGCATTGCGGATACATACACCTTTTCATCAGTCCGACGTTGTACTCAAGGTTTCGCAAAATATCTACTGGAGAAGTACGACACTTCGCGACCGATTGTCGTTGGTCACGACCGGCGTTTCGCTTCCGAAAATTTTGCTAGTACTGCTGCTGAAGTCCTCGCCGGGAATGGTTTTTCTGTCCTGCTTACCGAAGGCGCATCCCCAACGCCAACAATTTCATACTCTGTCGTGGATCAAGATGCAATCGCCGCAATAAACATTACTGCTTCGCACAACCCGCCTTCAGATAACGGCTTCAAAGTGAGGGATGAACACGGTGGCGCGATTGCCCCGGAGGGATTGAAAACAATTGAGTCACTCATACCTGACGCAGATGACGAAATACCACTCATTCCACTGAAAAAGGCCTTAGCCACCGATAAAATCCAATACTTCGATCCAACTGATCGCTATTTACTACAATTAGCAAAACTTGTCGATCTCGAACCCATACTGAATGCACAACTCAACATCATGGTTGACCCAATGTGGGGTAATGGATCGGGCTGGCTTCCTAAAATCGTCGAGGGCGGCCGGATTATGGTTACAGAAATCCACCAGAGCAGAAACCCCATCTTTCCGGAAATGACACGACCCGAACCCATCCCCCCAAACGTCGACGCAGGTTTGGCAGCCAGCCTAGCGAATAAGGCTGACGCTCTTGTGATATTTGATGGAGACGCCGATCGATTTGGACTGGGCGATGAGAATGGGGTTTTTGTTGATCAACTTAGGGTATTTGGTCTGCTAGCCTACTATATGTTGGAAGTACGTAACGAAAGGGGACCTATTGTTAAAACCCTTTCAACAACTTCAATGCTGGATAAGCTCGGAGATCTTTATAACGTGCCAGTGCATGAGACAGGGGTTGGATTCAAGTATGTCGCGCCGAAAATGTTAGAGGTGGATGCATTAATAGGCGGGGAGGAATCCGGTGGATATGCCTTTAAAGGGCATGTGCCTGAGCGTGACGGAATACTGGCTGCCCTGTACTTACTGGACATGATGGTGAAATTGGAGGCAAGCCCTTCAAATCTTGTCCGCCTGCTCTTCGAAAAGGTGGGAGATCACTTTTATGATCGAATTGATTCACCATTACCGCCTGGTGATCGAAGTGAGCATGAAAAAAGGATCCTTGACTACGATCCGAAAACAATTGGCGGTGTAAAAGTTACACAACTTGTAACCCAGGATGGTTTCAAATTTGTTCTTGAAGATGGGGGTTGGCTGCTTATTCGGTTTTCGGGTACTGAGCCAATCGTTCGAGTCTATTGTGAAACCACCAACCAAGATCTCGTTCAATCAATTCTGGACGACGGGTTGCGTATCGTGGGTTTAAAATGATCTCCAAGAACTCTCCAACAGCAGACACGCATTGCCATTTAACCGCGAAAGTTTATGACTCTGATCGCAACGAAGTCATCCAACGTGCACTTGATTCTGGAATACGCTGGATGGTTATTCCAGGGATGGATCTCGCATCAAGTCGTCAAGCCGTCGAACTGGCACAGGAGTATACAAATATCTATGCTGCGGTAGGTATTCATCCTCACAATGCCGACGGATGGACTTCATCCCATTCACTGGAACTCACGGAGCTGGCAAATTCTGAGCATGTGGTTGCAATCGGAGAGATCGGTTTAGACTATTATAGAAATTACTCGACTCGTGAAAATCAAATGCTCGCCTTCAGATCTCAGCTTGATCTTGCCACGCAGAACAATCTGCCTGTAATAATCCATAACCGTGATGCCACGAAGGATGTGATGGCTGAACTCGAATTCTGGATTTCAGGTATCAGCGAGACGCTCAAAACAAAAGCAGGGGTATTACACGCTTTTTCCGCAGATCTCGAGACGGCTGAACGCGCGATTCAAACTGGTTTTTATATTGGCATTGCGGGGCCAATTTCCTACCAAAGCGCAACCGATTTACAAGAAATCGCTGCAAAGCTGCCCATTACACGAATCATTACTGAGACGGACTCGCCTTTCCTTACTCCTCACCCGAATCGAGGTAAAAGGAATGAGCCTTCTAATGTAAATACTGTCGTTGAACACTTGTCAATAATCATAAAAAAGGATTACGATTCAACTGCAGAAATTACATCAAAAAATGCCACTACTCTATTTGGCTGGAAAAATGGAAAGAACTAAAGCACCTTTCTCAGAACTGGTAAGCAACGAACTACTCGCCGCAGAACAATTAATGCGTGAGAGAGTTGTTGAGATTCATCCAAATCTTGATTATGCGGTCAATCATCTCCTTAGCGCAGGTGGCAAACGTATTCGGCCCACACTCACATTATTAACAGGCCGCATGTTGAATTCGGATCGAGAGAAAATTATCACGCTAGCCGCGGCGATTGAAATGCTTCATACGGCAACCCTCGTGCATGACGACTTAATCGACGGTGCAGCAGTTCGGCGTGGAAAAACCACACTCAATGCGCAATGGTCCACCGGAGCGACAGTCCTCACTGGGGATTATGTTTTTGCGAGAGCTGCACGTTTAGCTGCAGGCACAGGCTCCGTTGAACTAATGAAGATCTTTGCTAAATCGCTCATGATCATGGTAAATGGTGAAATATCACAGCTCTTTGAATTAAGTAGCAGCGACCTGAGGAAGGATTACTTCGAGCGAATTCAAGCCAAAACTGCTTCTTTGTTTGAAGTTGCGACATATGGCGCTGCCCTGCTAAGTGATTGTGATGATCATTTGAAAATTGAGATGAAATCATTCGGTTATGAACTCGGCTTAGCATTTCAAATCGTTGACGATGTACTTGATTTCACAAGTGATGAAGAACTACTCGGGAAGCCAGTTGCCAGCGACTTGCGGCATGGTTTGATTACCCTACCTTCTCTGATATATTATGAAGCCAACCAGGAAGATCCAAGGTTGGCTCAGATTTTGAATCAGAATCAAATAGTTGATAAGGATCTTGAAAAACTTATTTCCGAAATTAAAGATTCGGGTGCCCTTGAAAGCGCCCTCTTAGAAGCGAGGGAATTCGTAATTAGTGCAAAAAACCGTCTTAGTTCAATTGAAAATAGTCCAAATTGTGAGGCTTTGATTGAGATGGCGGACTACATTGTCGATAGACATTTCTAAAATTGAAGGAGGAGAAGACCGTGGAAGTAGTTAGCACATTTCACCGACGCGTAGCTGTAGTTACCGTTTCCGGCAGGATAGATACCGCAACCTCAGGTGAATTTGAGGAAGCAGTACAAGAGCTTATCGATAAAGGTCAGAAGAACCTCGTCATGGACTTCGCGGCGGTGGATTTTCTTTCATCGAGTGGGTTAAGAGTTCTTGTAAGCGTCAGGAAGAAG
>JAGLGG010000201.1 GCA_023144145.1 Anaerolineales bacterium
TGCCAGTTGGCAGTTGGAGAGGCATGTGAGAATGTCATTAATCATGGGTACCAGGAAGAGGGAAACGGAAATATCGTTTTAAAGACTGTTGCTAAGCCTGGAAATCTCGTTCTAGAATTATGTGACACCGCACCACCATTTAATCCTGCTGTTATGCCAGATGATTCTGATTTGGAGACGGAAAATCCTCCCATTGGAGGTTTGGGGTTACTCATAATTCACCGTGTCATGGACAGAGTGGAATACCGGCGCGAGGGAGATCGTAACTACCTTGAACTCCATAAAAATATGCCGGTGAGATAAATCCGGTTGTTACAAGGCGGTGAATCAATTCTAAGATCACGCTTAATTTTTTGTGTTCAGCAAATCGTAGAGTTATCTCGACAGCATTTTGATGATCCTCACCCTAATCCACTTCATGCGTAAGGGAATTTGTGTCATTATCTGATTCTGCCACGATTGCGTTATTTGCCGGGATCCTCTTTATCATTCTGCTCACGCTCCGCGACATAATCCAGCCAAGAACACGAGAAAAATCAAACAGTCCCAATCCTTCCAACGAGATTTCTGCTCTAAGTGAGTTGAGTACTGCAATTGCTACAACACCAGCACACCTTGGAGAATTGGCTGAAGTTGCGTATGTGGAAGCGGCGCACCTTTTTGATATGGATTTTTTCCAATTGGGGCTTTTTGAGGATGACCGTTATCGAACATTGTTCTGGATCAAGGATGGCAAGCGTGTTGACAACCAAGAATTTCTTCTTTCTGACACCTCTGGCATTGTAAGTTGGATCCACCGTTCAAATCAACCGCTGCGTGTTAATGATTTCACAAAAGACGCCGATACTTTGCCAGCCCAACCAAGTTTTATTATGCCTGATCCCCCAGCCAGCGGAATATTTGCGCCGCTCTTGATTGGTGAAGAATCAATTGGTGTAATTTCTGCGCAGAACCGGAAGTCCAACACCTATTCCGAACATCATCTACGCCTGCTTACAATCCTAGCCAATAACCTGTCTGGACCCGTTGCTCTATCGCTATTGAACTCTGAATTCGATTTTATTAAGCAACAGGTCATCGACAATGAGGA
The DNA here is from genome assembly GCA_023144145.1 of Anaerolineales bacterium. Lineage (GTDB taxonomy): Bacteria > Chloroflexota > Anaerolineae > Anaerolineales > E44-bin32 > JAGLGG01. Next base: position 1,091 of record JAGLGG010000201.1, read on the forward strand.
AATTTCGAGAACACTCGCATCCTCAAGATCGCTCGAAGATAAACTTTCAGACGTTGTATCTCTGATTCAGCAAAGCACTGAATATGTTGGGGTTAAATTTTATGAATACAAAAATGGGGATTTATCATTTCTCACATTAGCCCCCGAAGATCCGCTGCCCCCTGAAGTAGATACATCCTTAATTCAGCGAGTGATATCAGGGGGCAAATCTCAAACCCGCTACCATATCCCGTTGATGCAAAATGATGTAGAGCAAAATGCAGCCCTTTCACATGCTTCGGAACTTGCGGTTCCAATCATCATTGAGGGTCAGCCTCATGGCGTCCTTCAGATGCTTCAAATAGGTAACGCTCCCTTTTCCACCATCCAGAGATCCCAGGCTGAAGCCGTCGCCGCCAATATCGCATTAGCCATCCTTGAATCCCAAGTGAACGCCAGCCAGCAGGAAGAAAATTGGTTTACAACGGTCCTGCTGGAAGTCGCCCGACATGCCGCTCAACCGGGTGATATGGATTCGGCTCTTCAAGCTGTGCTTCAACTGACAACCATTCTCACAGGAACCACTTGGACCATGCTGTTTATTCGAGACCGCACTGAATCAATGTGCCGAATGGGTCCTTCAGCTGGAATTAGCCGCCAAATCCAACTCATGCTCTCCGAAGTCCGAATTTCAATGGCAAGTTTAGGAATGCCAGATACCAAACCTGGGGCGACTCTGGTGGAGATCAAACTTCCAGATCCGCTCTCCTCGCTGCTGAATACCAGTGAGGCAACTGCTGTGGCCCTAGGTCCCGTGAAAGATCCATTGGGCGTGTTCATTTTTGAGCGCAAAAGGATACCAGATCGACAAATTTCGCTCATAATGGGAATTGCCAATCAGATTTCACTGAGACTAGAAAATTCCAAACTTATTGAGGAAGTTGCCGCAAGGAGATCGCTGGAGCGTGAACTTGAAACAGCTCGTACAATCCAGGAAAGTTTTCTTCCACGTGAGGTCCCCACTTATGCTGGTTGGGAAATCGGAGTCAATTGGGGCATGGCCAGGCAGGTTGGAGGTGATTTTTACGATTTTATTCCCCTTGACGATGGCCCGAATGGTAAACGCTGGGGAATCGTCATTGCGGATGTAACCGATAAGGGAATCCCAGCCGCCCTATTCATGGCTCTGTGCCGCACCCTGCTCCGTTCTGTTGCCATCAACCGTGTCGATCCTGGGGAAACGCTCACCCGCGTCAATCAATTGATATTTGCAGATACTCGATCCGAGTTGCTGGTGAGCGTAATATACGCTCTCTGGGAACCTGAGGTTTCAAGACTCTCCTTTGCAAATGCTGGCCACAACCCCCCTCTCTTTTTCAAACCTTTCCAACCAGCTCAAATTCTGACCGACCATGGGATTGTGGTAGGTGCCACACTTGACACATCTTACACTACTCAAAATGTAACCCTTGAGTTAGGCGAGTTAATAGTCTTGTATACAGATGGCGTGACAGAGGCAATGGATTCTAGTGGGGAGATGTTTGGCGTACACAGGCTTGAAAATCTTGTCTTAGGGCTGAGGGATTGGAGTGGACAAGGTGTTGCTGATCAGATCACCAAGCGTGTTGCAGATTTCTGCGGTTCTAACGAATTACAGGATGATCTCACAACAGTAATTCTTTATAATCCTGATAGCAAGTGAGTTAACTTATGAATCATCTTACGATTACCAACTCACCAATTCACCAGAGGAGTTTCCATGCCCGACAACTTAGTTTTTCCATCGAACCATCCACTCGTTGCTCATAAGATAACGCGCATTCGAGATAAGAACACAGATTCCAGAACTTTCCGGGAATTGGTTCGCGAGATCTCAGCACTCCTAACTTACGAGGCAACACTTGACCTTGCTACCAAATCACGTGATGTCGAAACGCCTCTGGCAAATGTCGTGGGCAGTGAGGTAGAGGAAGAGATAGGTCTCATCCCCATCCTGCGCGCAGGACTAGGCATGGTTGAAGGGGTTTGGGAATTAATGCCCGCTGCCAAAGTTTGGCACATCGGGCTGTATCGAGATGAAGAGACTTTGAAGCCCGTCGAGTATTACAACAAATTGCCGGTCGAACCCACCGTGGCTTTGTGCCTCATTCTGGATCCTATGCTTGCTACGGGTGGATCTGCGGTGGCAACCATCGATCTCCTTAAAAACTGGGGAGTTCAAAAAGTCAAGTTTGTAGGCATTATAGGAGCCCCGGAGGGAATCGATCGACTACATACCGAACACCCAGATGTTCCCATTCATCTGGGTGTGATCGACAAGCAACTGAATGATGTTGGATTCATCGTTCCTGGCCTTGGTGATGCCGGGGATAGACAATTCGGGACGGCGTAAGGAGATCGAGGGCGCATTTTATTAGGAGGAAACACTGACGGCGTTGTAGGAGCTATTGCTGCTACATACTAGCTGTCCGGGCTCCCACGCCGGGGCAACGACGGGCGCATTGGGGCCTTTGTTACACCGCCACGACAATTCATCTGCCATCGTAACCCCCGGGGGTCTAAGCATCTATTTGGTTGACACAGATTTTTTGACTAGACCCCCGGGGGTTGACTTAATCAGGAGCCGCCACAAGCCAACCCAGCTGCCCGGGCTCCCACGCCCGGTGGGGCGGCGGTGTAGGAGCCCGCTCTATTATTGATGGAATTGGACACGAAGGCGTAGAGACGCCCCCTGGAGCGTCTATTTATGGCTTATGATTTGAAAGACGGTAATTCTTCGATCTCCTCCAGTGCACCAGAAAAAGAACTCCCGTTATTAATATGGGGGAAAAAACCACCAGCACCCGTATTGGAAAGAAATATCCGCGGATTACCCAATAAACAGCGAGGTGCAACAGGAAAAAACCTACACTGATCGCTCCACCCGTCCCCTCCCATCGCCAGGCAATAGCAAGCCCGAGAATGCTTATGCCCAGGATCACTGGGAGAAGATTTTCAACGAAAGGATAGTCAGCCGCATTGGTCTCGGGCACTACCAGATGTCCAAGGAGTACCAAACCTGCGATTCCGAGGATCACGAGGCTCAATATCCGCGCAATCCGTCTTATCAACACCGTTGACTGATCGTACGCTTTGCTTGAACTCTCTTTCATATTCGGTCCAGGTGTGCTTCTATCCCCAGAAGCGATGTCCTTCCGTCTAGGAGGTATCCATAATTTCGTCGCGCTAACTTCGCGCCCCTAGAGCCTGCCTCACAATTTCTTCTATCTGCCCCAGATGACTATCATCATGCATCAGTCCCAGGACAAAGTTTCCAACAGCATTCACCGTCGGTCCTTCCGCCCATGCTTGATACACGTTTCCAAGATGAGGTTTTTCTGGCCAGAGTCTTATGCTCCCTATTCGCATCTTGCGACTCTCTTCCAAGCGCTGTCGGCATCCTTCAATGGTGATCATCTGCTGCCAGGGTACTTCATACCTCGATCGCCCGTGATACTCCACTCCACGCGCCAACTCTGACGCGATCGCGGCTGACTCCTCAGCTGAGGCAGTGATATGAACTATAACGTGTCCCAGGTTCCAAGAAATATCCACCTCTTCAGGCGTTGCGGCATATGGATCGTCCGCTTCTGGATCTGAAGGCTCAAATATCACATCGGCATCGACACAATCCGTGATCATGCTAAGGATTGTATCGACCATTTCATTCGTTAAATCACGTAAATCTTCACGGTTTAAACCGGTGATCAACGCCTCAAAGTCGTTGTCGTTGTCCAGGGCCGCTTGGAAATTCAACATGCTCCCTCCAAAGAATAGATGTCACTAAGACAGATTTTTTATTCATATCTTGACCAATTACAAAACGGGTATTTCCCTAGATATTTGAAATCTATGTTATCACGCCAATATCAACTTCATTTTGAATATTGTCGTAATAAAAAAACAAACACTCACTGTCCATTTACGAGACATCTGGCCATCTAATGACCTCAATGCTCAGCATCGCACAAAGCGTGCTGGGTGCGATGAGTTGTTGTTCGGTAACTTGCGCCTAATCGCTTGAAAAGTACTTGATCCAGCAGTTCAGCGTGAACAGTTTCTTGAATCCCATTGCCAGATAGAATGGCATGTCGGTACCCACATAGGCTACGGTTGCTCCAAGCTCACCGCAGCGCCGAATTCCTTCCAGTACCGCAGCAGAAGCGAGCCCCATACGCCGGTAGTCAGGATCAGTGGCGACGGGTTCCACATATCCGAACCTGTTAACCGGGTCAAACCACAAACCACCGAAAGCCACGAAAGCACCGTTGGGCGCCTCAACCACAATCGTAAGGTCCTTGCGGAAATGTGGTCCTGACTGCATCTT
>JAGLGG010000202.1 GCA_023144145.1 Anaerolineales bacterium
CCGCTATCGTCATAGAAATAAACGCCTTCCGCATCTTTGACGAGCAGTGGCCTCTTCCATAGCTCCTGCCTTCTCCAAGTGCCGAATGTATGTTGCACGTGATCCTTTATTGTTTGTTCCACCTTCGACATTTATTATTCTCCTATTTCATGGACTATCACCGGAATCTGATAAATTATACAACCGGGCCAAGAGGTAAAGATCCAGACAACTTAACTTTACGACACAAAGCGGATTCCTGATACGCCTTCCTGCGCTCGATAGAGGTTCTCCAAGATCACCTCTTTGGCAACTTTTTCCAGGTAGCTAAGAATGGTCTGCACCTTAGGTTTCATGATTCCTTTGACGAAATATCCTTCGGAGGGATTAAACGGGGCATCTTCCACAGTGACCTGGCCCAGCAAGCACCGAAGTGTTTATTTAATATCTCTATCGCCTCGACCTTGGGGCCATAATTATGCCAATATTATCCCAAACCGATCCATGAACCCACGAGTATACGATAGATGACGTTCAATTGTGTTATTGATTAAGAATCAACACGATCTTTCCGCTCACAGCTGAGGCTTCGATGAGTTCGTGGGCCCGAGAGGCTTCTTCCAATGGTAGTCGCTCAGCAATAACAGGTTTGATTTTACTCTCCTGCAGAAGGGCGATGAGCGTCGCCAAATCATGGTGATACCAATCTGAATGAGCCCGGTTCTCATCAAACACCTCATACCATTTCACTGTTCGCCGGCCTGGGAAATAGTTCAACAAGCGTGGTAAGTAGTGATGAAGCAAGTTCTCGCTTCTTTTAGGTTTTTGAGCTCCTGTGATGGCCATCTCTCCATAAGCAACCAGTCTTCCTTTTTTCCGCAACGTTCTAAATGATCGCCAGAGATGTGAGCCACCAACGGGATCGAAGACGGCGTCCACCCCGTCTTTTGTGGAGTCGAGGACGCATTCCACGAAATCCTCCCGCTGATAATCGATCGGTGTCGCCCCGAGCTCCTTCACGATATCATGTTTCCGCTTGGAAACCGTTCCAAACATCGTCAGTCCCGCCAACTTCCCGAGCAGGATTTGGGCCGTCCCGACACCGCTTGCAGCAGCGTGAAGTAAGACGAGCTCTCCAGGTTGTACATTGGCAAAGCGGTACAGCATTTGATATGCAGTAAGATGGTTTAAAGCGAGGCTGACAACTTCAGCAGGGTCTAGATCATTCGGCACTGGAACAAGATCGTCTTCCGGTAAGCAGACGAACTCGGCATATCCTCCAACCTCGGTAAGTGCAACGACACTCATTCCTTTCGGAAATTTAGACGTCCCTTCACCCAGATCATCGACAACTCCAGCGATATCGTATCCAGGTGTGTAGGGATATCCGGGGACCGCGCCAGGATATTGACCACTGCGCATCAATATATCCGCTCGAGCCACACCCGCGGCTAGTACCTTTACACGAACCTCATGATGTTTCGGCTCAGGTATTGGCTCCTCGATAACTTTGAGAATCTCGGGTCCTCCTGGATGGACAATAATGACACGCCTGTGCTGCATGTGAACCTCATCACTCGTATAAACGATGTAGATCTCTTACATTGGTTGGAATTGTTGTAACCGGTGTAGTAGGATCCTGTATTGGAAAGTGAATCATCGAACCAGTGTGTATGCGCGAAAATCGATCCCCATATGCATTGGCTATCCTCCTCATACCATCGAAACCGGTACAATGACCGGCAAATATCCAATCAACTTCCTTTAGTGCTTCAATGGATTTCTCTATCTTTTCCTCACTGGCATCTATAAAATGGAGCCCTCCAACGATGGCATGGATCTTATCCACCCCGGTGATATTCCTAGCGTGGATCATCGTATTGACAATGCCCGCGTGGCAACATCCAGTGATGATCACAAGCCCTTCCTCAAAGCTCAGAATCACAGCCGAATCGTCCCTTTCATGATCTTGAACTACCTCCCCATCCACAATGGTGTAGAGATCCTCTAACACCTCGAAAGAAGTCACTCTTTCGATTTCGCCTGAAGTCATAACCCCGGTCATTAAATTCAAGGGCTCCCGCGATAGAGTAAAAATGGTCCCTTTCTGTTCCAAGTCGGTGATGTTTGGGTCCACTATACCAATCTGGCGAATACCATCCGGATTGATCTCAAAGCAGGGTCGGAAGATTTCCGGATGGGCTACCACTGAGATCGGACGCCCGAGGGCCTCCAAGATCCCTGCTAGACCATCGGTATGATCATAGTGACAATGGGAAAGGAAAATCGTCGAAACCTTATCCAAGGATTTACTCATTATTTTGAGATTACGGAAAATGGGTGCCGATTCGGAATTTGTGTCATAAAGGATGTGCTTTTCGCAATCATCGGACCTCAACTCCAACAGTACAGATAAGCCAAATCGACCCAAAAAGGGCGTGTCGAAGGCAATCGAGTCTTCTGCGAGCACACTAATATCTGCCTCTGTTAAATAACCAAGTTCTTCAATCATGATCTCACTCCTATCAGGACCAATGTAGAATTCATTAATGTTATGACTTGGTTAAACAATCCGCTTCTTGGGGAGCTAGGGTTCCCGTTCCAACTCGAGAGTGGAACAATGGATTCCACCGCCATGTTCGATGAAGCAATTATATTCAGGGTCAAAGATCTCCAGTCCCATTGCCTTCAACCTATCGTTAAGCCTGTTTCCTCGGAACGAAAGGACCCTGTCATCCCCGAGAGCGAGTAAATTAATTTCGCTCGTCCGGGCAAACTCTCCTGATACCTTGATCAATTCCCAACCTAACGCATCAAGGATGCCAAAGAAGTAATCTGGAAGCGCATCTTCGTTCACTAGGGCTAATTTTTCCGCAAGGGGTGCGAAGTTATTATCAAGGTGATTCCATTTTGAGAGGAACTCAATAACGAAAACGCGCTGTCCATATTCACTCAATATCTCTTTTGCATTTTCAAAACCGGAGTAGGTGCTGCGATTGCCGTTTCCGATAACTAGTGTTTCTGAGTCAAGCCAGAAGCAATCTCCACCCTCCATTGCTCCCTTTGTGATCTGTTTTGGCAAGACCGTCTCCCCTGATTCCTCGAGGGTTCTTTTACCGGCGATCTCCTCACCTTTCCGCTCAAGATAGCGGAATCGACCGACCAGCACGCCATGTGGCGTATTCACACCGAAATCACGGGTGAACATCTGCCAGGGCATTTTCTCCGGTTCCAGCTGCACCCAACTGACCTCGATTCCTAGTTGATTGAAGACATCCTCAAATTCCTCATGTTCCTTTACTTTGGACTCATGGTCACGTTGAATACCAGCATCATCGAGATCTCGAGCTACGTCACTGACAGGGATGTTTTGATGAAAA
>JAGLGG010000203.1 GCA_023144145.1 Anaerolineales bacterium
AGATCTTGGTCGCTTCTTAGTGGGTAAAACAGATTCAGTGATCGACCGCTTAGAAGGTGCGATGGCAAAGGCATCCGAAGGGTTAGAATTTGAGCGAGCGGCAATTATTCGCGATCAATTGGCAGCAATTGAACGAGTTGTGGAAGGCCAGAAAATAGTATCAAAAGATAAGATCGATTCGGATGTAATCGCGTTTGCACGAGACGATACTGGCGCATGTGTACAGGTTTTCTTTATACGCGCAGGGAAGTTGATTGGGAGAGAATACTTCCTGTTGGATGGGACGGATCAAGCGGAAGATCGTGAATTGGTCGAAGCCTTTCTCAAGCAATTCTATACCGAGGCCACCCATATTCCCCAGAGAGTACTCTTGCCAACCGAAATTGAAGAAGCGAAGATAATTGAGGAATGGTTAAATCAGCGCCGAGATGGCAAGAAGGTGCAACTTCTTGTGCCCAGGAGAGGGACCAATAAGGATCTGGTTAGGCTTGCAACTGAAAATGCGTCGGACACACTTGCAAGTTTAAGGCAGCGATGGGGGGCGGACAAGAGCAAGCAGGTTGAAGCACTCTCGGAATTGCAAGAGCTATTGGAACTCGATCAAGCTCCAACGCGAATCGAATGTTACGATATTTCAAATCTCCAAGGTACAGCAGCAGCTGGTTCGATGGTGGTTTTCGAACAAGGGACGCCTAGCAAAAAACTATACCGAAAATTTACCATCAGGACGGTTCAGGGTCAGGATGATTTTGCCAGCATGGAGGAAGTACTGGATCGCAGATTTCGAAGGTGGAAAACTGCAAGTGAGGAAGCAAAAAAACCTGGCGTTAAACTTGAGCCTGGATTCGGAATGCTACCAAATTTACTCATTGTCGATGGCGGTAAAGGTCAATTAGGAAGAGCGATCAAGGTACTTGAAAAGTTTAAATTACAGGAGAAAATAACCTTGGTGGGGCTGGCGAAGAAGTTTGAGGACATTTATGTCCCGGATAGGAGCGATCCGATAACTCTTCGTCCGAAATCGCAAGCACGTTTCTTAGTCCAAAGAATCAGGGACGAAGCGCACCGATTTGCACTGCAACATCACAGATCACGGCGCCGTAAAGTGGGATTAGTTTCAAGGCTTGATGCTATCACTGGAATAGGTCCTGCGAGGCGAAAAGCATTGATCAAAGCATTCAACAATTTGGATGGTATTAAAAATGCGAGTGTAGTGGAGATTATTGCCATTCCAGGAATAACACCTACAATTGCGGAGCGATTGAAGGTTGAATTGTAACAAGCGATGGAGTCACAAATGCGGGTAGCATGGATCATCGACGATGATGATGAAATGAGGCAGGCAATCAAATTGATGCTTGATCTCTTGGGCTTCGAAGTCGCAATATATCGTGATGCACCCTCAGCTTCTCGTGATCTGCTTGCCGGCAAACAGCCCACAGTGATTATTCTGGATATCATGATGCCAGGTGTAAGTGGCATAGATATGCTTGAATTTATGCGTCAAGAGAAGAACTTTACCGAAATCCCAATTGTGATGCTCTCATCTGAAACCACTGACGTCCAGGTTGATGAAGCAATGGATCTGGGCGCGGATGCATTTGTGTTTAAGCCCGTCACCCTCGATGAGCTCGAAAACGCGATACAACAAGCCATCTCAAAGCATTCCTGACCAAATTGCTGTATTGAAGAAATTCAAACTAATTCCTTTGGACTTAGGGCTCTCCAGCGCGAGTAGCCAACAACGAGTTTA
>JAGLGG010000204.1 GCA_023144145.1 Anaerolineales bacterium
ATCCCAATCTCAGATTTTGATTGATTCGGTGCAATCCATGTTCCTGGAGCGAGTCGTCCAAATCCCAGCCAACTCAACCTCTGGCGCAGGTTTGAACGAATATGCCTCTTTTGCTCAGGAATCGAATAGACCACCATCTGCCATAAGCCATCCCATTCAGAACGCGGCTCCTCAAATATTCGCGCCTCTCCTTCTCGAACGATTCGCAACCCTCTTTCTGTCAGGGAATATTGGCTGTATCGACCCACTCGAGTAGAAATCATCCACCCTCTCTTCTTCATGCGCGAAAGCGTTGAGCGCACGCCTCGCTCGCTTACACCCAAGACTTCAAGCAATTTCAGCAAACCCGTTGTCCAGGCGCTTTCACCCAAGGGAAGAATGTAATCCCCGAAGAGAGTGAAGATGATAATTTGAGTTCGTATTGGCAATCGATCAATCATATCGCGTATATGTGGGGGTCGTCTAAAAACCGCGTCATATTTAGTATAGCATCTAGCTCCTTAATGTCAACTGGTGTTAACTGAGGTCCGGACAAAAGCTTGGACATTCGAGCAGTCCAGGCTCCCACGCCTGGGCGAGCGGTGGAGGGGAGCCAATATACAGTAATTGGGAGCCGCCTCAGCTGGAAAATGGGTCGAATATCCCCTGGCAGGAGGCGTATTCTTGATGTGACCGCCTTCACATTATTGACGGAGAACGAACTCATGCTACACTTTATATGTCTCACTTTTTCGACGGCATTCTGAAAAGTGCGGCATGTTCGAAAGTTCGAAATTTATCGCCACACAACATATAATGGAGCTGACCTCCTACCCCTAGACTACTGAGGTTAAGCTCCATTAACAAAGTACCATAACATGCAATCTACTCGAGAAAGAATTGGTCCAAATCCTTGACGATATAATGGAGTTAGTTCAGATTGCCTGTAATCGTCTTGAGCTCCATCTCAATGGTCCTATTTCTGTTACGCAGACCAATCTCAGGGAGAACAGGAAATGGAAATTGCAGGGTCGCTTGGCTGTCGTGCAGTGGATTACCCTCGGGTCATACCGATGGTGGAAAGTGGAAAACTAAAGGTAAAAGAACTCGTTGCTGCACAATTGTTTTTGGACGAGATTAACGAAGCCTTTGATCTGTTTCGAAAGGGAGAGGGCATCCGTTCCGTGGTCGCGCCATGATCATCGACTTTCACATTCATGCATCTCAGCCGGAACACCATCATCCTTGGGTCATAGATTTCGCTTCAGGCGAGTTCAAGGGCGATATCATCCTGGCGATGAAAGATGTTCTCACACCCGGAGGGATCAGATCTTTTCTCCAGGAGGCCGGCATTGACTATGCCGTAGCGCTTGCAGAAGTTTCTCCAATAACCACCGGAGTCTGTGATAACGAATACACCATCGATTTTGTACGAAAGGCGAATGAAATTCCCGATCCCCCTGCCGGGCCGAAAGGGAGACTGATCCCCTTCGCCAGTCCCAATCCTTATATCGACACGGATCTCGCGACAAGCCTTGAAGGTTGGGTGAAGGATGAAGGATTTATGGGGATTAAACTCTACCCCACTTACCAGCACCATTACGTCAACGACCCACGTCTCTATCCACTCTATGCTAAAGCGCAAGAATTAGGAGTTCCCGTACTGGTCCATACAGGATCCTCAGTTTTCAAAGGCGCGCGTATAAAATACGGCGACCCGTTGTACCTGGATGACGTCGCAATCGATTTCCCAGACCTCACCATCCTGATGGCGCATTCGGGCCGACCCTTCTGGTACGATCACGCATTTTGGATGGCTCGACAGCATGAGAATGTTTATCTTGAGATCTCCGGGTTGCCAGCTAAAAACTTACTGAACTATTTTCCCAGGCTTGAATCCTTAGCTCACAAAGTCGTTTATGGTTCTGATTGGCCGGGAAACCCTTTTATCGACCGAAATATCGAGGGGGTCAAAAAACTTCCAATTTCAGAAGAGACCAAGACCAAGATCCTTGGAGAAAACGCCGCAAGGATCCTGGGACTATCAGAAGAGTAATTATTGATATCTGGTAATAAGAGTGAAACTGTGAAAAGAGAACTCATTCTGGGGAATCATGCCATCGCTAGAGGTGCCTGGGAGGCGGGTGTGAACTTCGCATCGGGTTATCCCGGCACACCAAGTACCGAGATACTCGAAGCGCTCGCGCGTTACCCCGAAGTCGATTCCCAATGGTCAGCCAACGAAAAAGTTGCCTTTGAAGAGGGAATGGGCGCTGCCATTGGTGGATTACGAGTTTTAGTGACCATGAAACACGTGGGGCTGAACGTCGCTGCAGACCCCTTCATGGTCTTCCCCTACGCCGGAACTGTTGGTGGATTTCTACTGGTCTCAGCGGATGATCCTGGAATGCATTCCTCACAAAATGAGCAGGACAACCGCTACCTGGCTCGCATGGCGAAAGTGCCAGTTTTGGAACCAAGCACTGCCCAGGAGTGCAAAGATTATGTGAAGCTAGGGCTGGAAATCTCCGAACAATTCAACACACCCGTAATGCTTCGCACCACAACCCGCTTGGCTCATCACAAAGGGCTGGTAACCTTCGGGGAACGGCATGAGGTTCCGAGGATAGAGCAAGATCTTGATCCAAGACAATTTTCGGTACCGATCTACCGTCGAATTTTAAGACCGACGGTCGAGCAACGGCTGAAGGATCTAGAATCCTTTGCAGAAACAACGGAACTGAACCAAATCGAGAATTCAGGTTCGACAACCGGTGTTGTGACCAATGGCATCGCCTATCAATATGTCAAAGAAATTCTTCCCGATGCTGATGTCCTCCGCCTGGGGATGACATTCCCACTTCCAGCTAAAATACTTCGCGATTTCTGCAACATTCATGAACAGGTTTACGTTATTGAGGAGGGCGAACCCTTTATCGAGGATTTCATACGCTCGCTGGGGATCGATAACATCGTCGGCAAGGAACTGTTTGGTGTTATTGGTGAATATTCGCCAGGACGTCTTGGATCCGCATTAGGGCTCTTTGAACTTCCCCCCGACCTCACAAAGGAAATGACCCTTATGCCCCGCCCACCGATGTTTTGCATCGGATGTGGTCACCGAACCGTTTTCAGCGCCCTGCGCCAATTAAGAGTAACGGTCGCAGGGGACATCGGCTGCTACACAATGGGCGCCCTGCCACCCTACGAGGCGTCCCATACAACTTTTAATATGGGCGCTAGCATCGGAACCGCTTTTGGTCTGGAACGAGCTGGGAAAGAGAGGGTAGTTGCCGTAATCGGTGATTCTACATTTGTTCACGCTGGGATCCCGGCTTTGATTGATGCGGTTTACAACGGCAGCAAAATCACGTTAATCATCTTGGATAACTCCACCACCGGAATGACCGGTGGACAACCACACCCGGCATCAGGCAAGGCATTGAGTGGCAAGGATGCACCTACACTCGATCTCGAAGGACTATGTTTGGCTGTCGGTGTCGAACACGTCGTCAAGGTAGACACATGGGATCGCAAGGCAGTAAACAACGCTCTTCGTGAAGCGATAGCTTATAAGGGACCATCGGTGGTGATTACCCAGGGACCTTGCCAAAGACTTCCAGAGATGAAACGTAGATCTTTAACGCCCTACTTTATTGATGAAAGCCTCTGCACCCAATGCGATGCTTGCTTCAAGGTTTGGTGTCCCGCGATAACGAGGACTGAGAATAATTTCCCGGTCATAAACCCGCAGGAATGTACTGCTTGCACTGTGTGTGCACAGGTTTGCCCAACAGAGGCGATCTATCCGTTTGAACCAAATTATGTGCAGATCTAACAGAGGTTGAGTGTGAGCGAAAAAGATAAAATTTGGAGCATCGTTTTTTCGGGCGTGGGAGGACAAGGCGTTATCCTCATTACTGAGATCACCGCATTGGCCGCAGTAAAGAACGGATATGATGTAAAGCAAACCGAAGTCCACGGTGTCTCCCAACGTGGTGGAAGTGTTGAAACACAAGTGCGTTTTGGGAAACGGGTGTGGTCACCTATGGTCACTCCTGGAAATGCGGATGCTGTCGTCGGCTTAGAAGTCCTTGAGGGGCTTCGATCAGCTCATTATGCAGAGGCTGAAACAGGGGTCATTTTGTTGAATGAACATAAGATCGTCCCTGCCTCTGTGGAAAACGCTGAGCAGATGTACCCATCGAATTCAGCAGAGCTCCTGATTCAAAAGGGCTATCAAGTCATCCAGTTGTCTGCAACAAAAATCGCACACGAGCTTGGTGACGGTCGAATGGCCAACGTGGTGATGATTGGTCGCCTCTCAACACTGCTGCCTATTCCCCAGGAAATTTGGTCCGACACCCTAAAAAAGAGAATTCCTCTCAAGTATCTTGATCCCAACCTGAAAGCTTTCGAAGCCGGTAGAGCAGCAGTCACTGCTTAAGTGGAGCCACACGCAAGAAGTGGTCCAGCGCGGAGGGCAAGATGAATACAAAAAGCGGACCCGAACTCATCCATGACTGGAACCTCATAGGCGAGACACCAGCCTATCCAACAGAAATCCTGATCACCGACGAAACATTGAGGGATGGTTTGCAATCACCCTCCATCACCCACCCGAGCATTCAAGATAAGGTTTTCCTACTCTACCTGATGCGCGATCTTGGCATCGACGCGGCAGATTTAGGACTGTGCTGCGCTGGAGAGAGGTTTAAGGATGACGTCGTTGTTCTGTCGCGCGAGATTGCAAATCAGAATATGCCGATCCAGCCTCAGAGCGCGGCTCGAACAGCCATCGAAGATGTTGAACCAATTGTCGATGCAAGCCTAGAAGCAGGAATCCAGATTGAAGCCTGTATATTCCTAGGATCCAGCCCAATTCGACAGTATGTCGAAGGATGGGGGCTAAATACATTACTCGAACTCACCCACAAATCGATAACCTTCGCGGTTGAGAATGGTCTGCCCGTGATGTTCGTAACGGAGGATACTACTCGAGCACATCCTGAGGATTTGAGACAGATCTACACAGAAGCTATGCGCAGCGGGGCAGGTCGAATTTGCTTATGCGACACTGTTGGGCATGCCACACCTGAAGGTGTGCGAAACCTCGTCCAATTTATCAAGGGCGTTCGCGATGAAGTTAACCCCGACGTGGGTATTGACTGGCACGGCCACCGTGATCGGGGGCTCGACATCATCAATACCTTTGCCGCGATTGAAGCCGGGGCAGATCGCGTCCATGCTTGCGCATTGGGGATTGGTGAGCGTTCCGGGAACACACCAATGGAAATCTTGCTGATCAACCTCAACCTGCTCGGGATTTCAGACCGCGATCTCAGAAAACTTCCGGAATACTGCCAGGTTGTAGCAAATGCATGTGGAGCGCCGGCACCCTTCAATTACCCCGTTATCGGCGCCGATTCATTCCGCACTTCAACCGGTGTACACGCTGCAGCTGTGGCCAAAGCGCTGCAAATGGAAGATCAGTGGTTGGCAGATCGAATTTACTGCGGCGTACCCGCAAGCCTTGTTGGCCGTGAGCAGGAAATCGAGATCGGTCCGATGAGCGGCGAACACAATGTGCGCTACTGGCTGAAGAAACGTGGGATCGAAGATCACCCCATCTACATCGAAAAAATCCTGGCAGCCTCAAAGCGCTCAAGCACTCTGTTATCTGAAGAGGAAATTCTCAGGATGGTTGAGGTGATGAGTGAGCGTATGAAAACTGGCGAGGAAAAAACCTGACGCCGAGTTTTAGGAAGTTGGTGCGCACTTTAATCTGGTCTTGCCCTCGGGAATGCCAGGATCAGACAGATTGAGGCCACAGGATCTTGCATGAAAATTGTCGTAAAGCTTGGTGAACCACTCTGGCGGGAAATTGGAGAGAAACAGGTCACCCTGGATCTCCAACTTGATGCGACGATCGAAGATATGATTTCTGAGTTGGCTGATCAATATCCAGCTCTTCGAGAATTTCTGAACCAAGCAGAGATCCCACCAACCATTTTTCTGGCGGATGAACTTGTGAATTGGGAAACGAAACTTAAGCAAGGGGACTCACCCACCCTCATATGGGCGGTATCTGGTGGATAGGTTTGGTAGAAGGCCATAATAAATGACCAATTTCGTTGATGTTGACCTCAGCAGCAAGCGCTACGCTCTCCGGGAAACGCCTGAAAAGAGTGTGCGGGCTTTTCTTGGTGGGCGTGGTCTAAATATGCTCTTCCTGGCAAGGTTGCTCCGAGGTGCAGGAGGTGCCGCGAAAGTAGACCCATTTGGGCCAGAGAATCCCCTGATCTTTGGCGCCGGGTTGCTCACTGGCACCATCGCTCCAAATGCCGCCAGGTTCAATGTCAGTGCCAAATCACCGGAGACTCTTGGGCTTGGGGATGCAAATTGTGGTGGGTTCTTCGCCGCCGCGATGCGACGTTCAGGTTTTGATCGCATCGTGATAAGAGGTTGTGCACAAGAGCCAACCTACCTCTATCTGGAGGATGGACAAGTACATTTTCTTCCAGCCAATGACTTGTGGGGCATGGGCTCATTCGAAACCCAGCAAGCGCTAGTGAAAATCCACGGACCTGGCACCATCTCTGCCGTAATCGGTCCTGCGGGAGAAAACCTGGTTCGTATGGCAGCTGTGATGACGGGAAAGAAAAACACTGCCGGCCGATGTGGGATGGGAGCCGTGATGGGCTCCAAAAACCTCAAAGCCATCGCCGCAAAAGGTCGCGGGAAACTCCAAATCACAGATCCCAAAAAGCTGCGGCAAGATCGGATTGAATTAACCGAATACCTCAAAAACTCTAAGGTGGTTCAAGTCTTGGGGAAGCTTGGCACACCATTTCTCTACCAGGTGAGCAATACACTCGGAACAATCCGCACACGCAACAGCCAGCACAACTTCTTCGAGGATACACTTAATGCAGAAGAGGTTGAGCGATACGTCGACAAGATGCTCGCCTGCACCTCCTGCGTCGTTCATTGTCGGCACCGGAATATCCTGGGAGGCGAGGGACCCGAATACTCAACCATTGGACTACTGGGAGCAAACCTTGGAATCGCCCCGACAGACCAGGTCATTCAACTTAACAACCTGGTCAACGAACTCGGCCTTGATTCATCTTCGACCGGAACCATTATCGCCTGGGCATTGGAACTATATCAAAGGGGCAT
>JAGLGG010000205.1 GCA_023144145.1 Anaerolineales bacterium
ACATGATGGGAATCAAAATCAGTTGGGCGCCAAAATAGGTTCCCCAATCTGCTGTCTGGAGTGCATTTCGAAAGCTGGGCCACTCTTTATACAGGGAATAAGCAAATGGAGTTACAGCGAGGAGTGTTAATAAGATACGGAGCAGAGGGCGGGTAACTCGCTTCAAGAAAGGTCTGGAGGCGTCCACTGGCTGAGGTCCATGATAGCTCATCTGACGAGCAGCAGTCTATTGTGGGGGCTCATCGATGAGAATCGTCTCATCCCCATGATAATAAACGCGCGAGCTAGCAATCTGGCTTGAGATCAACCCCAATAACCAGGTAAGTATGGCTGAGATGAAGAGAAATATGGCCGCGTTTGGCAAGACCAGACGATTGGCTTGGATGAGGCCTGCGACCCAGGCCAAGATACCCAATAAAGTCAAACCGAATCCAACAGGCAAGAAGACCTTCAAAGGATCGTATAAGGTCACCATCCGCAGGATGATGACCAAAAAGCGTAATCCATCATTCCATAATCTAATTTTGCTTCGACCTGATGAGCGAGGTTTTACATCAATGGGCACATAGGTTACGTTATACCCCGCCTTTAAGAAGGACAGTGTTATTGTGGTTGGCGTGGAAAACCCAGAGGGGTACAAGTGTATGAAATGACGACCGGCCGAGCGACGCAGGGCTCGAAAACCTGAGGTGAGATCCTTCACTTCCGTGCCTGAAAGCCAAGAGGCAAAGCGATTGTAAAATCGGTTGGCCACATTCCGATACCAAGAGCCTTTGTAGGTCTTGGTTCGGGCCCCGATAACCAAATCGTAAGGAGGAATTTTCGAAATCAATTTTAATATGTCCTGCGGTGCGTGTTGGCCATCGGAATCCATGTAAACGATGATCTCCCCCCTCGCAATTCCCGAGCCGGTGCGCAACGCAGCACCATTGCCTTTGTTGTAAAGATGACGAGCCACCCTCAAATGCTCAGAATATGACTGTTTCAAGTCCCACAGCACATGGGGAGTCTCATCTTTGGAACCATCATCAACAGCAATGATCTCAAATGAGCCTTCATATGCAGCTAGAGACTGAATAATTTCCGGAATTAATTGCTTGACAGTTCCTGCTTCCTCAAAAACAGGCAAGATCACTGATAGGGATAAGTCTTCCTGGGGTTGACCTGATTCTTGTTCAGGACCTACGCTTTTTTTATACTCCCCGACCATGACAAAGACCTCTCTATATCATAAAACTCCGAAATATGATTTCTCATTCGATTTAGGTTTGCGCGTAAAGGTATCATGCATGCACGTAGACTACAAATCTGAATGACATCTGACCCTAGTCTGATTGTGCTTCCGGATATCCAAAAAATGTCGCATCAATGAAGGATTCCAAACGCTGGGTGCTGAGTATATCGAAGACCAATTCTTCCGCCCCAACAGGCCATCCGAAAACGAGCAATACGCCACCCCGATTTAGTTTTTCAATTGTTGCATCGAGTTGTTCCTGGTAATCCTCGCGTTGCTCTTGGCGATATTGGTCAAAGTGTATTGGCCACATAAAGGATGGGCGTTGGGCCATGAGATATACCATCTCCTGATTGTTGGTGATGATCGGAACATCAGGATCAATTGATTCGAGCACCCTCACAACGCCTGGTCTTTTGCGCATGTAGTCCAGATACACAAGATCTGGTTGGTTAATCTGCGGCCAAGCCTGGCTCCCATAGAGCAGGATCAAAATTCCACCATAAGTAAGGGCGGCAACAAAGGGAATTGACAATTGCCTCCCTCCCGCAATCAGCCGATGAACTATCACGACAAAGAATATGACGGCGACGACAAGTACTGGTGCCAAGTATCGAGGTATCGCACCTAGCGTCGTGCCGGCATCCAATAATGTTGAATTTGCTACCAAAATCCCCATATAAAAAAATGCGTAGAAAATCAAAACCCACGGCAAATACCAGATCGCACCTTTTTCGTTCCGCCGTTTCAAAAAACCGTTCCGAAGCTCATGGAAGACGAAGATCAGAGGGGCCGGAAGAGCGATTAAGATCACCAAAATATTTCGTAATGGACGCGGCAAACCCAATACTCGCGGTACGAACCAGGATAGGACTTCGGCAAAGTAACCCCGAAGGACCTCCGGACGCATCCAATGGAATAGTACAACTCGATTTGTAAGTGACCC
>JAGLGG010000206.1 GCA_023144145.1 Anaerolineales bacterium
AAAAAACGCTCTGGAACAAAAATTAGGAGCCCAATATCTGTTGGCTCCTAATTACTTCGTTTTTGAAAAACCCCGGAAGTTACCCGACAATTGCTTGAAATAGACACACATTAATCACAAATGGCAAATCTCTTCCACTCAAGCGATCGCCTCAGCACTCGTTTCGTCAACATCGTCTTTGAAGTAACGCCGCTGAAAGGCAAAAGCAACGTTCACTAACCAGATCATCATCGGCACCTCGATCAAAGGCCCGATAACTGCTGCAAAAGCCACGCCAGACCCGATTCCAAATACTGCCACTGCCACGGCGATGGCCAACTCGAAGTTATTGCTTGCTGCAGTGAATGCCAGCGTTGTGGTCTTACTGTAGTCAGCTCCAATCGCTCTCCCCATGAAAAAACTGACTAGGAACATGAGTACGAAATAGATCAAGAGTGGAATGGCGATTCGCACCACATCGCCAGGGATGGTGATGATCAGTTCGCCCTTCAAGCTGAACATCACTACGATGGTGAAGAGTAGTGCCGCCAAAGTCAGAGGGCTGATCTTGGGCACGAACTGTTTGTAATACCACTCTTTACCTTTTGCTCGAACCAGGAAAAAGCGGGTGAAGAATCCGGCCAGGAATGGGATGCCCAGATAGATAAAAACGCTTTGAGCGATCTCGCCAATTGTGATATCTACCGTCGATCCACTCAAACCGAACCAGGTTGGTAATAGAGTGACAAAGATATATGCATACAGGCTGTAGAACAACACTTGAAAGATGCTGTTAAATGCGACCAAGCCCGCGGCATATTCAGTATCACCCTTGGCTAAGTCGTTCCACACGATCACCATGGCGATGCAGCGCGCTAAACCAATAAGGATCAACCCAGTCATGTATTCTGGGTAACCACGCAGGAAAACAATGGCCAAAGCGAACATCAAGATGGGCCCGATTACCCAGTTCTGAATCAGTGAAAGCCCGAGCACTTTCCAGTTTCGGAATACGTCGCCCAGCTCATCATAATGAACCTTCGCCAGCGGAGGGTACATCATCAGGATCAAGCCAATGGCGATGGGGATATTGGTGGTCCCGACCGAGACGGCTATATTGAAATCGGAAACCACTTGCGGAAGAAGATAGCCGATGAAGACACCAACCGCCATGGCCAGGAAGATCCATAGTGTCAGATAGCGGTCAAGGAATGAGAGTCCTTTGCGAGTTTCTTGTGCCATGTGTCCTCCAGATAATGCTTTGAAAGCGCGTATTTGTTCGCCCAGCATGTCGATGGTCGGTGCACCCAAGATGGATACTCGTCCTAATAGAGTAGTTCAGTTTGGAAATTCCTCAAGTAGCGCAACGATTTCACGCTCGATGTCATCACGCACTTTGCGGAAGTCGTCCATTTCATCAGTTACAGCTGGATCGGGAAAACTGTGATGGACTTTCATCCCCTTACCCAGCCAAACAGGACATTCCTCGGCGGCTGAATCACAAACCGTGACAACCAGATCAAAATTTTCACCCTGAAATTTATCCACTAGCTTCGAACTACCTGTATGCCTTACTCCGATTTCTTCGAGTACTGCTAACGCCTTGGGATGGACATATCCTGCCGGAATGGTTCCGGCACTGACTGCTTCCCACCTGTCACCAATGTGAGCATTGATAATGGCCTCTGCCATCTGCGACCGGCATGAATTACCAGTGCATAGGAAAAGCACTTTACGCATGGACATCAGGCAGTTTCTAGGGAGTCCACCAACCAAGAAGTCACTTCAGCCGAAGTGGGGATGCGTCCGGAGCAGACAACTTTCTCATTAACGACCAACCCTGGTGTGGAGAGAATGTTGTAGGCCATAATGTCAGCGTAATCGGTGACCTTGATTACCTCGGCTTCGAACGCCATCTCTTCCACGACCCTGCGCGCAATCTTCTCTACTTTCCTGCAGTTGGCACAACCCGGTCCAAGAATTTTGACGATTAGCATTGGTTCCTCCAAATTAAGGTGAGTGCGCGCTGGTAACCCTCTCCGCATTTCTGCGGTTCACCAGCCACATGATCCCGGCCAACGCAGCCAGGAATAAGACCAAATAAAGTGCGACCATTCCGATGCTTGTTCCGTCCACCCAAGCACCATACATCAGACCAGACAGAGTGCTAAAGAGCGCTACCCAGCCCACGTAAGTCCAGGCTTTCGTCCTACCAATGATCGCTGCAGTCATTAGGATGCTTTGTAGACTGAGTTCGGGATCAGAGATCAGGTAGGCCAGCAGCGGACCTCGATGCATGCCCAGATCAAGGAACATCTGAGCGATGGGAACTTCTACTAAGGTGGGAAAGTACATGAAAACGCCGAAAACTACACCGACGAAATTCCCTGAGACAGAATTTCTCCCGGCGATGACTTCGATCCATTCCGGCTTGATCAGTTCGCGGATGATACCCACTGCAAAGACGCCTACCACCAGCAACGGAAATATCTGCTTGACGAACCTCCAAGATTCCCATAGGAAATTACGAGTTTCGTCTTCGGATAATTGGGTTTTGAGCATCCAGCCCAAGATGATGACGGATAGCAGCACCCCGAAGAACTTGCCTGTCAGGGACAGGATTAACCCGCCTTCGTGCGGTGTCATACTAAGGGCAGCTACCAGTAGAGTTAGACCAACCAATCCTACGGACATCCACGTCCAGGCATTAAAGCGTTCGTGGATAGGTTCGATGCCCTTCCAGGAAGTCAATCCAATCAAGAAGAGCATACCGATCAGGATGGCCCCTTGGGCGGTTACTCCTTCTTCGCCCAGGGCTGGGTCGAAAGGCACCAGGCGGAAGAGAAAGGCCTGGAGGGTGTCCATGCTACCAATTGAAAGGTTGATCTCGGAATAGGTGTGCTTGAGAAAATCGATCTGGAATGTGCCTACCACCAGCAACGCGACCAGCACTAGCATGAAAATAACCGCCACATGGCGCATGGCAGCCTGTCCAGCAAACATGGCGTCAGTAGCCTTGTCGTGTTCGGCGTCCTCCCTACGGAAAATTAGCGCCATGATGATACCCACACCAATACCAAAGACCAACGAGAGAAGCAGACGGGCTATTGCTAGGTCCATACCGATCACGCCGCCCGTGTATACCAACGCAAGGATGTTGATGGCCGGAGCAACGAACAGGAAAGTAATAGCCGGACCAATCCCAGCGCCTTTCTTGTAGATACCTGCGAAGAGAGGGATAACTGTGCACGAGCAAACTGCAAGAAGGAAGCCTGCCGCGGCTGCTGCTGGGTAGGATATGAATTTCGGTGTGTTCCGCCCCAGAAAGCGCGTGACTATTTCTTTGGGGATCATGGCGGTCATGGCGCCAGCAATGTAAAAGGCTGGCAGCAGACACAACAATACGTGCGCTGCCAGGTAAGATGCCAGATTGCCGAAGCCGCTGGAGAAGAGTCGCAAAATGAATTCTGCTATGTCCATGTTATCCTATTACGCTCTTCCACGGGTTGGCTGGCTTGTGAAGACAATTTCCTCAGTGATGCTGCATTTTGGACATTCACAACTGGAGTGATCCTGGATAACGAGGGAGTTTTTCGGTACCCCGACAATTTCTCCTGCTGCTTGAACGATGTCCAATAATTCAGGTTTTTCTAGTCGATAGTAAATATACTTTCCTTCGCGTCGTGAGGTGATGATTTTCTTCTTACGCAGGATCATCAATTGCTGAGAGATGTAAGCTTGCCGCAACCCAAGTAGGGCCTCAAGATGACATACACACGCCTCGCCTGTGCCGATGGCTAACAGTATTTGCACACGCACCGGGTTGCTGATGGATTTCATCAATTCGCTGACTTTTTCGTGGGG
>JAGLGG010000207.1 GCA_023144145.1 Anaerolineales bacterium
ATCGCCCCTGGGCAGTTGGTTAACTACCAAACGATCAATCTCACGGCCAGTACATCGGGGTTGGTAGAAGAAGTCAATGGCCGTCCAGGTGATTCTGTAGAAAAGGGGCAACTATTAGTGGTTTTGGATGACACATCTGCCCAAGAAAAATTGACCCAGGCACAAAGGGCCTATTCAGAAATGGTCTCACCTGCTGCGATTGCAGAAGCAGAATGGGCTGTGGCTGTAGCCAAACAAGAACACGTGAACGCTCGCTACACCTTGGAATACATGATCAGCCCTGCCGTTTTCTACTGGGAACGACAATTAGAAAACGCACAAGAAGATTTAGCAGAAGCGAAAGCTGACTACGATAAAAACCCCTCCAATAAAAACGAACAAGCTATAAAAGAAGCCGAATCAGCAGTCATAATCGCTGAAAAGGAACTCTCTCAGGCCCTATATAACTACGAAAATGAGTACATTCACAAAACATTCGACAACAAGCCTTCTGATAGCAGGATACAGGAAGCCAGAGCCAAATATAAATTGACCAGGGAAAGGAAAAATGAAGCCGAAATATATTTAGATGCGTTGCGAAAAGAGGTGATCCCAAAAGGAGCTGTGGGAGAAGATATTGAACAATTTGAACAAGCGATCATAAACTTGCAAAATGCGCAGCAATCGCTTGAAGATACCAAAGTCTATGCGCCAATATCAGGAACGATCTTGACGCTAAACGCCCAGGTTGGCGCCATGACCTCTGAAGGAAGCAAACTGCTCCAGATAGCGGACCCGCACGCTCTGGAGGTGTTGGTCTCTGTTATTGAGGAAGATTATCCGTTGTTGAAGATCGGCCAGACCGTAGACCTCTTTTTCGACGCCGCGCCAGATGTAACGGCTACAGGACAAGTAGATCGCATCGTCCCCAAACGCGTCTCCAATGATCGCCCTCTTTACCCGGTTTATATATCTATCGATGATTTTCCTGAGGTGGTGGTCGAAGGCATGACGGCGGATGCCGATATCATTTTGGCTCAAAGCAGCGATGTGCTGCGACTGCCGCGCGCCCTGGTGAAAGCGAATTCGGATGGGACAGCGATGGTTTCAGTGTGGATGGGGGACCACGAAGAAGAGCGATCTGTCACCGTAGGACTGCGGGGCGACCTGTTTATAGAGATCCTCTCTGGACTTGAGGAGGGTGAGAAGGTAGTAGGGCAATGATTGACGCCAAAGAACCTCAAAATACCGCAACGCCAGTGATTGAAACTCACACCCTTTCACGAGTCTATCCCATGGGTTCTAGCGAGGTCCATGCACTTCGAGATGTCAGCTTGCAAGTCGATGAAGGGGAATTTGTCGCACTGATGGGCAGCTCGGGCAGCGGTAAGTCCACTTTGCTGCATCTTCTGGGGTGTTTGGATACCCCCACTTCGGGGAGTTACATGCTTGAAGGGCAAGATGTCAGCCAGCTCTCGAAAAACGAGCGAGCGAATGTGCGCAATCGACAGATTGGGTTCATATTTCAGACATTCAATCTGCTCTCTCGAATATCTGCGTTGGAAAACGTCATGTTACCGCTGCTGTATCGAGGACACCAAAAGGATTCGCGCGAGCGCGCGATCCAGGCTTTGGAGCACGTAGGTTTGAGTCAACGTACTCAACATAAACCCACGGAGCTTTCAGGCGGTGAACGTCAACGTGTGGCGATTGCGCGGGCAATTGTCACCACCCCAACCATCCTCTTAGCAGATGAACCTACCGGCAATCTCGACAGCCGTACCGGCGAAGACATTTTGGAGCTGCTTTCTCAACTCAATCAGGAAGGCAGCACGATTTTGATGGTCACGCACGATGCAATCATTGCCGCCCACGCCAACCGTGTTTTACACATGCAAGATGGTCAGATTCTCAATGGGGAGATACCACAATGACCTTTATAAATGCCATCAAAACAGCCCTGCTTGGATTGGCGACGTACAAGCTACGCTCAGGTTTGACCACACTCGGTATCATCATCGGCGTGGCCTCGGTAATTGCTATGTTGGCGTTAGGAAATGGTGCACGCGAGGCAGTTGAAGCCAGCTTTCAGTTCTTGGGAGCCGATGTGGTTCAAATTGCTCGCAAACACACATTTGAAGATGGTAAGGTTCAGGCAATAGGTGAAATTCTCTCCTATGAAGATGGCTTGTACATGGCAGGCGAAGTTGAAATGGTCAAGCGGGTACAGATGAATGTGGGCGGCAGCGGAAAAATCCGTTACGGACGCCATGTGTTGGATATGAACGTTTCAGGTGTGACTGCCGACGTAATAGAAATCCTGGTGTTGCACGGAGATGTTCAACCGGTTGGATGGCCTGAAGAGAAGGCATTAGAAGAAGATGCTTTTCTGGCAGCCGGTCGATTTTTTACACCCGCTGAAGTATTAGCTGGAGCGAATGTTTGTGTGTTGGGGTCAGAAACTGCTGCTGATTTATTTAAAGGAGATGATCCCATCGGGGAAAGCATCTGGGTAAACCGGCAGCGATGTTTGGTAATCGGAGTGCTGAAAGAATTGGAAACCACTGAAGCTGATGAGCGCTTCCGCAGCCAGCCCAACGATGCTCTTTACATGCCTATCAGTACAACGATCCACATGCTATATGAAGAAGAGCCTTCGGTATACATCACCGCCCGGGTGAGTGATGAACGCCAAATGGACATAGCCAAAGCTCAGATCGCGAAGTACCTACGAGAGCGTCATGGAGTTGAAATTGATGCTGAAGGCGTTTACCAGGATGATTT
>JAGLGG010000208.1 GCA_023144145.1 Anaerolineales bacterium
CTTGAAGCAGTGCTTGAAGGTGCGGATGCAGTAGTCCTCTTGGTGGATCATCGCCAATTCATCGATCTTTCTCCAGGAGAAATTGCTCAATTGATGCCGGGGAGGTTTGCCTTTGATACGAGAGGCATATGGGATCTAGAAGCGTGGGAGAAGGCTGAATTTCAATTGAGCGTATTGGGAGTTGGTGTAAGAGATGACCCAGCCTAAGCTCAAGGTGCTCTCGATCTTTGGCACCCGACCGGAAGCGGTTAAGATGGCCCCTGTGGTCCAAAAGCTGGCTGTGACACAGGGGGTTGAAGCGTTGATTTGTGTTACCGCACAGCATCGCCAAATGTTGGATCAGGTTCTAACCCTCTTCGACTTGAAGGCTGATTATGACCTGGACTTAATGCGCCATGATCAAAGCCTGGCTCAGATCACGGCTGACGTATTGACGAACTTGGACCCTGTTCTCAGAGAGGTTGAGCCAGATTGGATTCTCGTCCAGGGCGATACCACAACAGTGATGGCATCGGCACTGCTTGCATACTACCATCGCATTCAAATTGGTCACGTTGAGGCCGGATTGAGAACTTCGGATAAATGGCAGCCATTTCCAGAAGAGATCAATCGTCGTGTCGCCAGCGTAGTTGCGGATTTGCATTTCGCCCCGACGGATTGGGCTAGAGAAAACTTGCTGAACGAAGGCGTTGACGAGCATAGTATTGTTGTTACGGGTAATCCGGTTATCGATGCCCTTATGCAAGTTGTTGCACAGCCCTTCGATCTGAACGCTAATCTATTAAATGGTGTTCCAACGGACCGCAAGATAATCTTGATCACGGCCCATAGGAGGGAAAACTTTGGGGATCCTTTAAAGCGAATATTTCAGGCGCTTGCTCAGATCGCGCAGGAGTTTTCAGAGCAGTACGTGCTCGTATATCCTGTTCACTTGAATCCTAATGTTTATGGACCAGCACATGAAATTCTCGGACACATCCCGAACGTATTACTTACTGATCCATTGGATTATCTGCCCATGGTCCACCTTATGAAAAAAGCGCACTTAGTATTGACAGATTCTGGGGGTCTTCAAGAGGAGGCGCCGGCATTGGGAACTCCGGTCTTGGTTTTACGAGAAGTTACCGAACGACCAGAGGCAATTGAAGCAGGAACTGCCAGACTGGTGGGGACCGATGTGGAAAAGATTTTGGAACAAGTAAGGCTTTTACTAAATGATCCATCGGAACACAGTTCTATGGCAAGAGCCATAAACCCCTTTGGGGATGGACATGCAGCAGAGCGCATTGTTGATGCCTTGATAGCATTTTCACCGAAGATTTGATCGTAACGCCAACACAGATCCCCATGGATCTGTGCTCTCATACTATGTTTTCTCAAGTATTCTCCTCAAATGACATGAAAGGCAATCAATAAAATTCGGAATGGGTGAAGCTACCTACGAACGTAAACTATGTATGGCCTCAAAAGTTCCAGGTGTCGCTGGACCAGCTAATTTTCAACACAGGCTGGCAGAGGGCTTAAGGAAGAGAGGCTGGACTGTTTCTTACGGTCTCAACGACCTAAGCTGTAGCGCTGTACTTGTGATCGGTGGCTCGCGGGAGTTTGTGAGATTGTGGAAGGCGCGCCGACTGGGGATTCCCATCATTCAAAGATTAGATGGTATGAATTGGATCCATCGACGCACTCGGACCGGGGTGTTGCACTTCCTGCGTGCTGAGCTTAATAATCTAGTTCTGCAAATTATTCGAAACCGGTATGCGGATTGGATTGTCTACCAGAGCGAGTTTGCACAAAGGTGGTGGGAAAGAAAACATGGGCCATCCGAGGTAGGGAAGAGCGTTATCTACAACGGAGTGCCATTAGGTACATACTCACCCGGCAGCGAGGATCAACTGGCATCTGATCGAATAGTGCTTCTCATGGTAGAGGCAAACTTGAGTGGTGGATATGAGGTAGGGTTAGAAACAGGTGTTCACCTGGCCCGAGAAGTGAGCGCCCGGATTAGCAAAAAATTGGAGCTTGTTGTGGTTGGAAATGTTCCCCAACAACTTAAACATAAATTCTCGAAAGAAGGGTCATTTGACCTTAAATGGGCGGGGTTGGTTCCAGCGCACGATGTTCCATTCTATTATCGTTCGGCGCATTTGTTTTATGCTGGAGATCTCAACCCGGCTTGCCCAAACGCAGTGATCGAATCTCTTGCATGCGGTTTGCCTGTGGTGGCTTTTGATACTGGCGCAATTCCCGAAATCGTTACGGGTAATTCTGGGCGAGTGGTGCCATATGGGGGAGATGTTTGGAAATTAGATCCGCCAGATATCGAATCTCTCGTTCAAGGGGCGCAGGAAGTGATTAATAATCAATCAACTTTCAAAACCGGGGCGAGGCGCCGGGCAGTTGAATCTTTCGATGTTGATAGAATGACCGAAGAATACATTGCAGTATTTGAAACTTCATGCAAGGGATAATCAAACGATGGCTGAGAAGATCTTCCCCGGAAACGTCGGCCTGCAGCAGCGCGTCCTGCCGATGTACCGGGCTGCGTTTTTAAATCATCTGGCCAAGGCATGCCAGGGTGGTTTGAGTGTATTTGCAGGAAAACCTCGCCAGGACGAGTCAATTGTCACTGTGCATGAAATCCCGAACGTCGAATTTGTGGCGGCACGAAACCTCCATTTATTACGGGGAAAGTTTTATCTTTGCCTCCAGTTAGGATTATTGAGTTGGCTGAAACGCCTGGATCCGAGTGCATTGATTTTAGAAGCCAATCTTCGCTATCCCATCAACAGACTTGCGATTAATTGGATGCATCAACGCAGACGACCGGTCATAGGCTGGGGTTTAGGGGCTCGGAAGAGTCGAGGATTATTCTCCGGAATTCAAAACCAAATGAGATTAGGTTATCTCACTTCCTTTGATGCGTTGATCACATACAGCACCCAAGGCGCTGAACAATGCATCGCCAGCGGTGTGCCTGAGGAGAAGGTATTTGTAGCAGTGAACTCTCTCTCACCAGCTCTGGATAAGATGCCGCAAAGAAAACCCTTTGAAGGTAGGAAATTGTGTGTACTGCATGTCGGTCGACTGCAAGAGAGGAAACGATTAGATCTACTAATACGAGCATGTGCAGCGCAAGAAATGAGACCAGAGCTATGGATCGTTGGTGATGGACCAGAGCAGGAGAATCTCAAAGCTCTGGCAAGCGAAATTTACCCAAATACAAAGTTTAATGGTTTTTTACAGGGCACGGATTTAGAGCGATGCTTCAAGAGCGCTGACTTATTTGTTTTACCAGGGACCGGGGGCTTAGCAGTTCAAGAAGCGATGGTTTATGGACTGCCTATTATCGTTGGGGAGGCGGATGGTACTCAATTAGATTTGGTATCTCCTGAGAATGGTTGGCACATAATCCCTGGGGACCTTGATGACCTTGTGAAGACCATGCGGTTGGCATTTTCTGATACAGCACGACTAGCAAAAATGGGAGAGGCTTCTTTTCAGGTCGTTCGTGATCGAGCTAACACTGAAATTATGGCGGAGGTTTTCGTCCAAGCTCTGGAATTTGCTAGCGGCGGAGTGATGTGAAGTGCGGTTGCTATTTATCGCTGATGCGAGAAGCCCCACAGCAATTAATTGGATGAAGCATTTTGTAGACGTTGGACATGATGTCCATCTCGTCACAACGTTTCGCGCTGCTCCTCAAGTGGAGTTTAAATCACTCACTCACATACCGGTTGCATTCAGCAGCTTACAGAATGAAGGAGCCTCTAGAGGGATTACACAGGCAATTTCCGGAGCAGGGAAAATTAGATTACGAACCACGCTCAAACATTGGTTGGGGCCGATCACGATCCCCGCCTCAGCGCGAAAATTGCGTGAGGTTGTCCAATCCTTGAAACCTGAGCTTATTCATGCCATTCGCATCCCATTCGAGGGGATGTTAGCAGCCCATACGGATTTAAACCCTCCCTTAATTGTCTCAGTGTGGGGGAATGATTTCACACTTCATGCTCCTGCAACCCCATGGATGGAAAGGCTGACGAGAACCACATTGAGCCGAATCGCAGGCCTGCATGTTGACTGTAATCGTGATTTAGACTTAGCCCATGAATATGGGTTTCCTGCAAATAAACCTGCTGTAGTCCTCCCTGGATCTGGTGGAATCTTGCCAGAATTTTTCTATCCACCTGAAAATGAGATTGTACGAAAAGACCTCACGATCCAGGGTGATGAATTGAATATCCCTTTGGACGCTCGAGTCATCGTAAATCCAAGGGGTTTTCGAACCTACGTACGCAATGATACGTTCTTCAAATCAATACCAAAGATATTGGAACACATCCCGAATTCAATCTTCTTGTGCCCTGCGATGAAAGATGTAGGCAATGCCGAACGGTGGATTTCTAGGCTAGGGATAGAGGGTGCAGTGTACCTTTTGCCAAAACTGTCGCCTGGGGAGATGGGCGACGTATTTAGACGTGCCCAGGTGTCGGTATCACCAAGTGAACATGATGGAACCCCCAATACCCTGCTTGAATCAATGGCTTGCGGCTGCTTTCCAATCTCAGGTGACC
>JAGLGG010000209.1 GCA_023144145.1 Anaerolineales bacterium
TCGGAAATCTTGTTGGGGATAGCCTTCTGCTGGCGATGATCGCTGTAACCTGGTTTAGTGCGATCCTTTCCACTGTAATCGCCAATATCCCGTTCACTGCTGCCATGCTCCCCGTCGTCGGTTTTCTGACAGCAACCATTCCAGGGGCACAAAGCAACGCCTTGTTCTACTGCCTATCTGTCGGTGCAGCAATGGGAGGGAATGGGTCTCTCATCGGGGCATCTGCCAACATGGTTACCGCCGGGATCGCCGACTCAGCTGGATACACAATCAGCTACCCATACTTTTTCAAAAAAGGCTTCCCCGCCCTTTTAATCACCGTCAGCTTGGCTTTGATATGGCTCATAATCAAATTCGCTTGATGCCTCCGGAATCCCTCAATTTTCGGGCGAGTGATCCATAGCTCATATAAAGGGCAACAACTATATATTTTGAGGTACAGGATGCCAATTGCATCAAGCAAGTCCGAAAACCATATTGGGACTTTAAACGAAAAACCACTTCACTCAGCACTGAAGGCGTGGTACAGCCAACCCAAAGATGAGATCGAAGTGAAGGTCAATGGGTACATTATTGACATTAAACGTGGCGAGTTGTTGATTGAAATTCAGTCCAAGAATGTCTCTGGTATCAAGCGGAAAATTTCAGAACTTACACAACAATACCAACTACGACTGCTGCTGCCCATACCGAAAGAGAAGTGGATTATCCGACTTGATGAGAGCGGGTCAAATCAAATTAGCAGGCGAAAGTCCCCCAAGCGTTGTTCTTTTCTGGATCTTTTTTCCGAGTTGGTTAGCATCCCAAGCTTGATCAATAACGAGAATTTCTCAATGGATGTGGTGCTGATCCAGGAGGAAGAAATCCGACAATACGAGGACGGCCGCGCTTGGAGAAGGAGAGGATGGGTCACTCAAGAACGACGCTTGCTCAATGTGATTGAACACCGTACTTTTGCGACGAAGGAGGATCTCGCTGCCCTACTCCCCGACCATGTCCCCGATCCATTTACAACTGCCGATCTTGTGGAAAACCTTTCCATAACACGACGCTTAGCCCAACAGATGAGCTATTGTCTACGACTTGCTGAGGTCACTGATTTGGTAGGCAGAAGGAAAAGGTTCAAGCTGTACACTAGGAAAATCCACTCATAGTTATGGCTATGCTCTAGATGATCAAACTTTTCGTTTTTATCTTCCTATCAATCGGAGCCATAATCTCTTCTCGAGACTATTTGTTTAAACTCCAATCCCATGGTTTCTACCGGCTTCTAGCTTTTGAAGCCATCCTGGCACTTCTACTCCTTAATGTAGACAAATGGTTATCACTTCCAACGTCATTAGTCCAAATAATTTCCTGGTCTCTATTATTATTATCCGCCGTGCTGGCTTCGCATGGCTTCTACCTTTTATTCAAATACGGTCAGGCAAAAGATAACATCGAGAACACCACTGCCCTCGTTCGTAAAGGCGCCTTCCGCTTCATCCGCCATCCCTTGTACGCTTCTTTGTTATTTTTCGCTTGGGGTGTCTATTTCAAACATCCTTCGTTTTTCGCCACGTTATTGAGCATTCTCTGTTCGATATTCCTCATTCTCACCGCAAAGGTGGAAGAGAAAGAAAGCATAAGGAAATTTGGGTCAGAATATATCTCCTATATGAAATCAACCAAATTGTTCATCCCCTACATTTTCTAGTGCCTTTTAAATGAACTCATCCTCTGTCCGCTAGGTGAAAAAACCCGCGTCTTCACTACCATTGTTAGGACCATTTTAAAGTCTGGCACAAAAATGGCATCATAAAAACAGAACTCCTTATTAATAAGGATGCGACGCTCTATCTACCATCAGAGATCACCTATAACACACCTATGGCGAAAATGTTCCGCAGTGTTTTCATCGTTTTATCACTATACCTTCTAGCAACCGGACCCGGGCAACTGTACGCGATGGCAGCGTACCCCTGGGAACCGGTTGGCACGGGTA
>JAGLGG010000021.1 GCA_023144145.1 Anaerolineales bacterium
CCGATATTTCCCAATATGAAGGCCTAGGCCTTTCATTCAAACTGGGGGATGTGCTTGAGAGAAATTCCCTCACAAGCCCCACCTCCAATGCGGATGTGGTCTTTCATCTCGTGGCTGCTCAAGAGAGTTTCGACCCTCAAGGATATTACGATCTGAACGTGGGAGGAACACGAAATCTTGTTGAAGCCTGCGCCGAGAATGAAACTCCCCCCGTTTTCATCCACGTCTCATCCATCTCAGCTGCGGGTCCTTCCCCTGACGGAGAACTTCGAAACGAGAAAGATCCCCCCTCCCCAATCTCCCACTATGGACGAAGTAAATTAGCCAGCGAAGAAGTCCTCAGAGCTTGGGCTCACAAAGTGCCAATTACGATTATCAGGGCTCCTATAGTATTTGGTGAGCGCGACAAAGACGTATATCAAATGTTTCAATGGATTAAGTACGGCCTACACCTCATCATTCCCCCTCGAGGAAGTTGTTTCTCCCTCATTCACGCTGCCGACCTATCCAAGGGCTTACTTCGAGCGGCTCGTGAAGGGGAGCGGATCGATGGCGCCACCGCCCTTGACCCTTCCGGTAAGGGATTGTATTACTTCTCCTACGACCATCATCCCAGCTATGGTGAACTAGGCAAGATTGTTGCTACCTCACTCGGTAAATCCTCTGTCCGTCTGATTCGCGTTCCTCCTCCAATAACATGGGTGATTGCAACGATCTACGAGATTGCAGCAAGGATCCGGAGAAAACCAAATATCTTAAGTTTTGATAAAGCCCGGGATGCATTCGCGGGTTCTTTGACTTGTTCAGCGGATAAAGCCGAAAAACAGCTTGGATTCAAACCCGAAAAAACGTTAGAGCAACGCATGCGCCAGACCGCGCAATGGTACTTGGATAACGGGTGGTTGTGAGCAAAACATGTGGGAACAAAAGCAGGGGCGACGCGTGCTTACGCACGTTGCAGTCGCCCTGGCGAATACAAAAAGTCTGTACGGGAAGGAAGTAGGCTAGCTTCATGCCCGCAATTCACATCGAGAAGTTCAAAGTCCGCCATTATGAATGTGACACCTACGGTCATCTCAACAATGCTGTCTACCTCAGGTACATGCA
This sequence comes from Anaerolineales bacterium, assembly GCA_023144145.1. Taxonomy (GTDB): domain Bacteria; phylum Chloroflexota; class Anaerolineae; order Anaerolineales; family E44-bin32; genus JAGLGG01. The sequence goes on from JAGLGG010000021.1 coordinate 1,108, forward strand.
ACAAGCCGGGATCGAAGCAGCCGCCGCGGTTGGATTCACGGACGAGATGCACATTTCTTCAAATCGGAGCTGGATCCCCCGCATCACATCAATTGATTACCTACACCCCGTCAGATATAGCGAAAAACTGGAAATAAAAACTTGGGTTGAGGGTGTGCGGCGCGTGCAATCCCGACGAAGATATGAGTTTCGTAAAGAGGGCAATAGTGAGCTCATTGCCACGGCTTACACCGACTGGGTATTCGTTGATCTGGAAACGGGCACTCCTGTTACGATACCTACTGATGTCTTGTCCGCCTTTTACCCGGAGGGCATCCCGCAAACACCCATGACGCGCCAGCATTTTCCCCAAGCTCCCCCTGCGCCAGCGGGAGTGTTTAAAGTGAATCGACGTGTAGAGTGGGGTTATTCTGACCCCATGCGACATCTTAACAATGCAGCTTACCTAAATTATGCGGAAGATTGCGTCGTCCAATTGACATCCTCATTGGGTTGGCCGATGAGTAAATGGATGGCGGAAGGGATTGCATTTGTCGCCAGGAAAAATGTCGTTGAGTATTTAAAGCCCGCATTCCTCGATGATGAATTAACCATCGCAACATGGCTTTTCGATATTAAACCAGCCTCGCTGACGCGCCAATACGAGTTTTCGAACTCGGGCAACGGTGACCTGATCGCTCAACTACAAACAAAATGGGTGATGATCAACTTGAATACACAAAAACCGATGAGAATCCCCAGTTATTTCCACGATGTATTCAAAAGCAACGTCTCTTCAACTCAGACATCAAGTTGAACAATTGCACGTAATCCAGGATCTATCCTACCCGCTGCGAATGTAGCTTTGCAACTGATCGATCATGAATTCCTGTTCAGCGATCACTGCCTTCACCACATCACCTATAGAAATGATACCGATCAACTCTTCACCCTCGAATATCGGAAGATGACGAAAATGATGCTTCGTCATGAGTGCCATGCAATGTTCAATGGTGTGATCTACACCAAGGCCAATTACCTCAGAGGTCATGATCTCATCAACTTTAGTATCATGCGGGCGTTTTCCTTTAAGGGTCACTTTTCTGGCATAATCCCTCTCCGACATGATACCAATTAGCTTCCCTCCATCCATAACTACTACCGCACCGACATTCTTATCTGCCATCAATTCGAGCGCTTCGAAAACTGTGTCATCAGGTTTCACTGACCACACGTAATAACCCTTTTGCTCTAGAAGGCTTTTAATCGTCACCATCGTTTTCCTCCTGCTTTGGCTTCCCACGGTTTTCCAGCATTCATAAATACCGGCATCGATCAGGGTATATATGGGAAAAAGCCATAATTCACCGCCGCTAGCTTCGCTCGGCTTCACTCGCGATTTGAGAATGGCAAGCGGGGGCTTGGGGACTGCCACCCCTTTGGCTTTTTCCTTGGCAGAATCCTGCAGCAAGCTGCGGGGTTCTGCACTTAGGATCTACTCCCACTCTTCCCAATTGAGAAGACCTTATATAGACATTTTGGGTCATTTTGGTTCGAATGTCAATTAGGAATTTATTTTTATCCTGCAATAATTACTGTCGATCTTATAAATTTAAGGAAATCGTGCTGCCGGATCACTGGCAGCACGATGATCAATAGCATGCTATTTCCACAGCGCTACGATGCGCTGACGTTCCTACAGGTCAAGACTCGCCATCTGTTCGAAGAATTTCCAGCGAGTGCTAACATCCTCCTTGATGGCTTCCAAAAGCATGTTCGCTCGATCCGGGTTAGCCTGGCGTAATGCTCGGAAACGATTTTGTTTGTACATGAACTCTTCGATATTATCAGTAGGTGCTTTCGAATCGAGCTGCAACGGGTTCTTTCCCTGCTCTGCCAACGTTGGGTTGAATCGGTAAAGGGGCCAAAAGCCACATTGGGCTGCGTCTACGTGTAAGTCTGTCGCAGTTTCCATATCGATACCATGTGCAATGCAATGGCTATACGCGATGATCATGGATGGACCTTTATAGGCCTCAGCTTCCTGGAAGGCTTTCACCAACTGCGTCATGTTCGCCCCGTAGGCGACCTGTGCGACGTATATGTTTCCATACGTCATTGCAATTGCGCCCAAATCTTTCTTGGGCAAATTCTTGCCAGCAGAAGCGAACTTTGCGATTGCTCCGCGCGGGGTTGCTTTAGATGCCTGTCCGCCAGTGTTCGAGTAAACGCCTGTGTCGAGCACTAATACATTCACATCTCGTCCGGATGCTAAAACATGATCCAGCCCACCGTAGCCAATATCGTAGGCCCAACCATCGCCGCCAACGATCCATACAGATTTCGGAACCAGGAAATCAGCAACGCTTTCCAAGCGCTGCGCCAGCGGGGAATCAAGTCCTTTGAGGTAAGCCTTCAGTTCTTCAACTCGTGCTCTTTGAGCCTCGATGGCTTCAAATCCCTCCAGCTCGGCTGATTTGATTGCCTCAATCAGTTCAGCTACTCCATTTCCAGGCACTTGCTCTAAGAGCTCTGTTGCCATGGTATTGAGTTTCTCAACCGTCAACTGCATCCCGAAACCAAACTCTGCGTTATCCTCGAAGAGGGAATTGGACCACGCTGGCCCACGCCCATCGAAACGCGGAGTATAGGGAGTTGTGGGAAGATTGCCACCGTAAATCGATGAACAACCAGTCGCATTAGCAATCAACATCCGATCACCAAAGAGCTGAGTAAGAAGTTTCACATAGGGAGTTTCACCACATCCCGCACAAGCACCTGAAAACTCGAACATTGTGGGCATATATTGTGAACCCTTGGTTGTGAAGGGGTTGAACAACTTCACGTCCGGATCGGGTATGGTGAGGAAATAGTCCCACTTCGCGACTTCTCTCTCGCGAATGGGCAGCTGCATCTCCATATTGATCGCTTTTCGATCTGTCTTGTTGCCCTCTTCATCCTTTGCATACGCAGGGCAAATATAAACACAATTCCCACATCCTGTGCAATCTTCCGGTGCAACCTGAAGAGTGTATAACAACCCCTCCAACCCTCTTCCCTTTGCAGCAACTGCTTGCCATCCTTCTGGAGAGTTTCCGTTTGAAAAGGACTCGGCATAGATCTTTGGCCGGATGGTGGCGTGCGGGCATACAAAAGAGCACTGATTACATTGGATACATACTTCCGGATCCCAAACGGGAATTTCTTGCGCAACGTTCCGCTTTTCATACTTTGTTGTCCCGACGGGGTACGTTCCATCCTCGGGCATCGCAGAGACGGGTAGATCATCTCCCTTTTTGGAAATCATCATTGCGGTCACATTCTGCACAAACTCCGGAGCGCCCGCGGGGACCGGTGGAATGATACGAGTTTTGCTTGTGGCTACTTCGGGCAAAGGAACCTGGTGAATACGCTCTCTTGCCAAGCTAGCCGCTTTGATATTCATGTCGACGACAGCCTGTCCCTTGGATCCATAGGTATCCACAACTGCCAATTCGATCATCTTCAGTGATTCTTCATCCGATATGACATCCGATATATCGAAGAATGCACTCTGCATAATCACATTGATCCTTCCCCCCAACCCCAAGGATCTTGCCAACGAATATGCATCGATAACAAAGAATTTGGCCTTCTTTTCGATCAACGCCTCTTGTACTTCCAATGGGAGGTGATCCCAAACCTCATCAGCTTTGTAGGGGCTATTTAGAAGAAAAGTCCCTGCTTGCCGTAGATGCGATAGGATTTCATACCGCTCCAAGAAATTGAACGCATGGCATGCCAGGAATTCTGCCTGATCGATCACATAGGTGCTTAGGATCGGATTCTTGCTGAATCGTAAGTGCGAGATGGTCATCGATCCGGACTTTTTCGAATCGTACACGAAGTAGGCCTGCGCATAATTGTCGGTAGCTTTACCAATAATCTTTATGGAATTCTTGTTAGCGCCGACCGTTCCATCTGCTCCAAGACCATAGAACATCGCTCTGTGTACGCCTTCATCCGAAGATGAGAATGAGGCATCCCAGGGCAGATTCGTCTTCGTAACGTCATCGATTATTCCAACCGTAAAATGATTCTTAGGTTGCTCGGACGAGAGGTTATCTAAAACCGATTTTGCCATCCCGGGGTTGAATTCTTTTGAGCCAAGACCATAACGACCACCCACCACATCTGGTCTCACATCACGCTCAATCATGCCTCTGGTCACAGCCTCACTAATTGCATTCTGAACATCGAGGTAAAGTGGTTCACCCGCTGAACCAGGTTCTTTCGTGCGATCTAAGACAGCGATACGTTTGACGCTCTTCGGTAAACTGGCAATGAAGCTGTCAACGTCGAAAGGTCGGTAGAGTCGCACCTTCACCACACCGACCTTCTCTCCTTGAGAATTGAGAAACTCAACAACTTCGTGCATCGTATCAGCGCCAGAACCCATCAATACAACTACTCGCTCAGCATCTGGAGCGCCGATGTAATCAAAGAGGTTGTAGCGTCGGCCCACAAGTTTATAAAATCGATCCATCGCAGCTTGAACGATTTGCGGTGTTTTCAAATAATATTGATTTACAGTTTCCCGCGCTTGGAAGAACACGTCCGGGTTTTGCGCAGTGCCTCGCACGGAGGGACGATCCGGCGATAGACCCCTCTGACGATGCTTGATCACATCTTCCTCATCGATCATTGCTCTCATATCATCGATGGTCAGCTCTTCAATCTTTTGAATTTCGTGGGACGTTCTAAACCCATCGAAAAAATGCAAAAATGGGATTCTAGTTTTCAATGTAGAGGTCTGAGAAATGAGGGCGAGATCCATTACTTCTTGCGGATCGCTGGATGCCAGCATTCCCCATCCTGTCGACCTTGCTGTCATAACGTCAGAGTGATCTCCAAAAATCGAAAGTGCCTGTGCTGAAACTGCCCTTGCGGCAATGTGAAAAACCGCCGGGGTTAGCTCTCCAGCGATCTTAAACATATTTGGAATCATCAGAAGTAAGCCCTGGGAGGCGGTAAAAGTTGTGGTCAATGCGCCCGTTGTCAAGGCGCCATGAACAGCACCTGCTGCTCCACCCTCCGCCTGCATTTCAACCACAATTGGAACCGTCCCAAAGATATTTACTTCTCCTCGCGCAGCTTTCTCATCAGCGATCTCACCCATTGCGGATGAGGGCGTGATTGGATAAATCGCAATCACCTCATTCGTAGCGTAAGCAACATGGGCGGCAGCCGCGTTACCATCGTAAGGAAGAACCTTTCTTTCGGCACCTATGCCTGCCATTCTTGTCTCCTTTCAAGACCACGATAAAACAAGTCCGAAGCGAACTGTATTCGTTATACTGTCAACCCATGAGTGTATCCAGATTTCATCAGAAACAATAGTGAAGAAGGCATCGCTATTTGGAGGACACCTGTCACAATAATTTACTCCAGTAATTCATTGAAAAAAATAGAGCCCGATCAGATACTTCGTGAGACAACTATAGACCACCGGGCCACAAAATACCGCATATCTCATGGTCCCCCGAATTCGATTTGTCTGGTTCAATAGAAAGATCAAAGGAATGCGTGGCATAAGGGAGCAGAGAAACCTACAATTTTTGATATCTGAGGCTAGATGAGGTTTGTACATTCAAGCATCGTATAATTAGTACGTATTCTCAACTGGAGGATTTTTTAATGGCCGACCTAACAACGAAATACATGGGGCTCGAACTTGATTCACCGCTAATTGTTGCCGCATCCTCAATTTCGAGCTACATCGATCGCATAGAATTGGCTGAAAAGGCTGGAGCCGGTGCGCTGGTGATTCGTTCACTATTCGAAGAGCAAATTATGTTTGATGCACTTCAACTTGAACTCGATCTTGATGTGGGAAGCGAATCCTTCCCAGAGGCGCTCTCCTATTTTCCTGAGATCCAACACGGGGAAGCCGATGAGCATCTCATGTGGATTGAAAAGACTCGTGCTGCCGTGAAGCTACCGCTCATCGGGAGCCTTAACGCAATCACTCCAGGAGCTTGGACCAAGTACGCTCGGCAATTAGAAGCAACGGGCATCGACGCGTTGGAATTGAATGTATACGCTGTTGCCACAAATCCTGATAAAACCTCGATTGAGATTGAAAAGGATTTATACGAAGTTGTTAAAGCAGTAAAAGCAGAAGTCACTATCCCCGTGGCAGTGAAGTTAAGCCCCTTCTACACTTCCCCTCTGAACGTTGCTCGCGAACTTAGTGCGCTTGGGGTAAACGCCCTTGTCCTATTTAATCGGTTTTTGCAACCCGACATTGACCCGCAAACGGAAAGTTTAAAAAGTGAAATGGTCTTTAGCACACCGCAGGAGATGAAGGTTCCACTGCGTCATATTGCTCTGCTCTACGGTCGAATCGATTCGGACCTCGCAATCACGACCGGGGTGCATTCTGGCCTAGACGCAGTGAAGGCAATTTTATCTGGAGCAAGCGCAGTTCAAACTGCTTCTGCACTGTTAAAGAATGGTATTCCGTACCTCTCTACCATGCTCCGCGAAATCGAGGGTTGGATGGACGAGAGGGGATATGAAAAGTTGGATGATTTCCGTGGGAAATTAAGCCAGCGCGAAGCCGAAGATCCATTTGCATTTGAGCGCGCGCAGTATGTAAAGCTATTGATGAGTCAAAAGTAAGCGTGGATGGTCAATGGGTGAAGATGGGAGCAGGGATTAGTGAGCAGGAATCAGGTTCTTCTGCGAGATTTATTTCGCCAAAGACCTGATCCCCATTCCCTGATTACTGGTTACTGATTACTG
>JAGLGG010000210.1 GCA_023144145.1 Anaerolineales bacterium
AATCAAAATGTCACAATTGAAAGCGGAATTGCTCAAGGACGAATCGCTCAAGGATTTGAGACGGTTAGCGGTATGGCAAGCCGTTACGATCAGGCGATTAATTACTGGGGACAGACGTGGGGTTCCAGAAACAATGTCGTTGTGGCAATAAATGGTTCATTTTACAACACACAAACCGGGGTTCCGCGCAGTGGGATGATCCACTCCGGGTGGTATGTAAAGCGTTTTGACAACCTCTCTGGAGAGAGTGGATTCGCATGGTCGTTGAACCAAGAAGCGTCTATCGGTCGCTGTGTAACCCACCCTACCCACAAGCAGTTAGTGCATATCATTGAGAGTGGCGCTAGCATCACATTCGACGATGTGAATACTCAACGTAATCCGGACCAACTGATTCTTTATACACCACAATACGACGTTGATACAGGAACGGATGATAATGGTTTGGAGATTTTAGTCGAGATGAAACGTCCAACCCTGCTCCTCCCCAATCCATACATGGCTAAGGGTTTCGTTCGCGAAGTTAGGCTAGGCTCAGGATCAACACCGATCCCTTTTGACCACATTGTCCTTTCCGCCCATGGATCTGCTGCGACTGACTTATCCTCACTCATCCCCGGTGATGAAATTGGAATATCCCAAGAACTCACTCACTTCGAAAATGGTTGCGCCCCACCTACTTGGCTGGATTGGACCAAAACCTACGCCAGTATCGGTGGAAGCTTTAATTATCTGCGCGATGGCGTGATCATTGACTACAACCATGATATCGGAGCTCTGGAGCAGCACCCAAGAACTGCCATAGCATTCAACGATGAATACATTTACTTCATCGTCGTCGATGGTCGAAACCCAGGTGTCAGTATCGGGATGACGATCCATGAATTGGCCGTCTTTACAAAAGACGCCCTGGGGGCGACCTGGGCCATTGCCCAAGATGGAGGTGGTTCGTCCACAATGGTTGTGAATGGCAAAGTGGTGAATTTTCCAAACGCAGATCTCTTAAACAATAGAATTTACCTCCCTTTAGTATCTACTGCCATATCGGAGGAGCAAGGGTTGTACACTCCCCCAAGCATGATTGTGGAGATCTTTCCCCCAAGCCCAGAAACCTTAGGCATCGAAAGGTATGTGGCGAATGGGATGATGATGGTTGTTATCGAAGACATGGAAAAATCCTCCAGCTATAGCCCTTCTGATGCAATACGGACAATAAATCCGACCAAAATCCGCCTTGGACCTGGTTCGAATTTCCCTATCATTACAACAATTCCTGAAAACACTTTGGGCACTATACTCGACCACCTGAACGATCTCGAGGGAGTACTAGCAAAGGACGTCTACTGGTGGAAAGTGTCTATTGCAGGATACGAAGGTTGGATTCCAGAAAGCTCGATCGGATTGGCAGGAAGCTAGAACCTCGCTTGAGTACATAATTTACTCACACCAACGACCAATCTAAGTTATTTGACATTGCATCAGCCATAGACAACAATGTGAATGATATGTTCGATGCCATTTCAACGCGCATTCACGTTATTCGGCCGTGAGCACCATAGACTCATTTCGTTTGTACTTGCTGTAGCTGAAACTGAAAGCACGTCATCCGGAGGTCCGATGAAACCCAAGGTCATCCTACGCCATTGTGATACCTACGATCCCGACATCATCGCCCAAATTATTGGGGAAGGAATGGAAGAACTAGGCGTGAGACCCCGCGGGAGAACGATGGTGAAACCAAACACAGTGATCGCCCACCAGCAATTCTTCCCCCACGCCTTTACCCGATCGGAGTTTCTCGATGGATTGCTGGCAGCAATTTCATCTCGCAATGAGGACATATCCGAACTATATGTTGGTGAGAGGTGCGGAATTACGATCCCCACACGCTACGCATTTGCCATGGCGAAATATCCAAGCGTGCTTCGAAGACACGGAGTGAGAGCGGATTACTTCGATGAAGGGCGGGAAGTGCGTGTTGAACTAAAACACCCGGATGCATTGCGGGACTTCGTGCTTATCCCTGAGGGAGTTGATGGATGTGATTTTCTGATTAACGCGCCAAAATTCAAAGCGCATCCCTGGACAAAGGTGACATTTTCGCTGAAAAACTACATCGGCATTCAAAATGATGCGCAGCGAATGATCGACCATGACCATAAGCTCCACACTAAAATTGCTGACTTACAGGAGGTCATCTCTCCAGGGTTTATCGCTATCGACGCCATCATTGCTGGCGAGACCACGATGCTAACCCCAACACCCTTCCCCCTAAATCTGATCATCATGGGCCTTAATCCGGTGGCTGTCGATTCGGTTTGTACGCACATTGTGGGCCTTAATCCAAAAGACATCGATCACATCAAAATAACCGCCGAACGCGGGTATGGCCCCATCGATTTAGATGAAATCGAAATTACTGGCGATGTCACATTGGATGCTGCACAAAAACGCGCACAAGAAATGCGGCTGACCTTGGTTGGAGTTGAAGAAATATTCAATGAGAAAAGCAATATCACAACATACGTAGGTGCACCACCAGATACCTACGACTATTGCTGGGGTGGATGTCCGGGCTCCTTGTTCGAGGCGATGCAGGTAATCAAACAATATCAAGCCGGAGCGTATGACGAAATTAAACCGTTGCACATGGTCATGGGTGCATATGAAGGTGACATTCAGCCTGGCCCTAAAGAGCGAGTATTATTCATCGGCGATTGTGCGAAATGGGATGGGAAGATCAACGGCGAACAAATCTCAATTCCCTTCCTGTATGAGGACAGACAACTCAAAAATCCGTATGAAGCCACCAGCGGGGATGTCGTAGTAAAGATGCTTCAGGTGATGGGGCACATAATCCGCAATAGGGGCAAGCAGGTGATTCGAGTGAGTGGATGCCCGGTCTCGGTTGCAGAGGTGGTCCTGTACTGTTCCTGGCTTGGCAAAGTGGCAAATCCCTATTTACATCCCAAGATCACCTTTGCGTTCACTTACTATTGGGTGATCTCCAAACTAGCCCAGCTTTTGCGCAGGTTTAGACCACAACCAACTTTCTCACGATAAAGGTTGATGATGACGGATCAAACTCTTGCGACCAGCGATCCACCCCAGCAGATCAAGCTCCCAGATGGAAGAGCCTTGGCTTTTTCTGCTTATGGCGATCCCGATGGAAATCCCATCTTTTTCTTCCATGGATGGCCCGGGGCTCGATTACAAGGCAGATTAACTGACCAACCTGCGAAACGTCTGGGCTTGAAAGTAATCGCCCCGGATCGCCCTGGATTTGGACATTCGGATTTTCAGCGAAATCGTCAAATCCTGGATTGGCCGGATGACATCGAATTCGTGGCGCATGTTCTTGGAATCGATAAGTTTGGCGTGATTGGCCTTTCGGGCGGTGCGCCGTATGCCCTTGCGTGTGCTTACAAAATTCCGCATCGTCTCAGTTCGGTGGGAATCATCAGCGGAGTTGGTCCCAGCGACGTCCCCGGAGCAAATGACGGCGTTAGTGACGATAACCGCCGGCTGATTCGGATTGCCGGCCTGGTCCCTTGGGTTCTTACGCTTATGCTCAAACGCGTTGTCCGTCAGAGGCAAATTAACCCTGCTAAGGCATTTGAAAACCTGCTCGCCTCTCTACCCCAACCCGATCGAGAGGCTCTCTCGGATCCAATTGTTCGAGAGAGCGTTATGGAAGCGAGCGCAGATACATTTCAAGCAGGTGTGAAAGGCCACACCTGGGAGATGCGCCTATTCGGTAATCCCTGGGGATTTATAATGGCTGACATCCAGACCCCCGTTTTCCTATGGCATGGGAGTGCGGACGAAAACATCCTCTCTCTCACCGGAGAGATGCAAGCCAAAGCAATCCCAAACTGCACTGCAAAATTTCTCCCCAATGAAGGTCATTATTCACTATACATAAATCACATTCATGAGATACTTCAAAAACTTAAACCCTGATGATTAGATGAGGACCCTCTGATCAAATTAGGGGTTATAAACATAAGATCAATTCTTATCAAGATCAAGTGAATAGCCAACACACCTACCTTTCAATGGAGACAGCAATGGAAAATGATAGTTATCAACGTCTAGCAAAAGTCCTTGATACGATCCCCAACGGTTATCCCTCGACCGATAGCGGGGTTGAGTTCCGCATCCTTCAGAAGCTCTTTACTCCCGAAGAGGCGGAGTTAGCGACACACTTACACTTGACAAGGGAAACTGCCGAGGAGATCGCCAATCGCGCGGGTCGGGAACGATTAGAAACCTACAAACTCCTCAAGCATATGGCCAAGAAAAGGATAATTTATGCGGGGCGGACAGATCGAGGCCTGGGTTTCGGCCTCATGCCATTTGCATTCGGATTTTACGAGTTGCAAATGGACGATTTTGACGAGGAGATGGCGCACCTTTTCGAAGAATATTTTCCCTCAATCGGCCGGGAACTTACCATTGAACCCCAACTACATCGGATCCTTCCTGTGAATGAAACAGTTAGAAATGACATGGAGATCCGACCATTTGAAAGTGTCTCACAAATCCTCTCCGAATCGAACTCCTTCGGCGTCTTAGATTGCATTTGTCGTAAGCAAAAGGCCTTTGTTGGTGATCCTTGTGATCACCCATTGGATGTTTGTATGGTTATGAGCAAAATCCCCCATTTCTGGGAAAACAGCCCACCGGTGAAGCCCCTCTCACGCGACGAAGCCAAACAAACATTGCGCCGTGCTGCAGAAGCAGGCCTGGTTCACAATGTTGCAAACAGCCAGGATGGAGTTTGGTATGTATGCAACTGCTGCACATGCTCATGCGGGGTATTACGAGGTTTGAAGGAATTGGGAATTCCCAATGTCGTCGCCCGTTCAGCTTTCGTAAACTATGTGGAAGAAGATCTATGCACTGGTTGCGAATTGTGCCTGGATCATTGTCAATTTGATGCACTTTCGATGGATGGTATCGTCGTTGTTGATGAAGCGCGCTGCTTCGGCTGTGGAGTGTGCGTGCTTGCATGTCCGGATGATGCGCTCGTGATGGTGCGCCGTGAGGAGTCTGAAATCAAAATCCCAGTTCAAAACGAAGAGCAATGGCGAGTGACAAGAGCTGCTGCCCGAGGGATTGATTTTCAGGATCTAATGTAGGATTGTTTTTCACTCAGACCAAGGGGGAAAAGTAACTAGGGAGCCAGCAATTCATTTGTAGAGGGGCCCTGCGGGGCGTCTGAAGTTGAGTCTTGATGGGTTGTTGGTGAGCATTGGTTATTTAACCCTTGCGAAGGTTTTTTTAGAAATTTCCTGGGTCATGGCTTGAAACCTTCGCAAGGGTTATCGGCACGCCCCAACACACATTCCGGATGCCCTCCGAATAACATAAGACCCATTAGCGATCAGTCTCCAATCTCAAATCTCCAGTCTCCAATCTCCCAAATTGTCACTTCATCCTCAACAATTCACCCAATCGCACTCGATAGACTATAATCCTGATCGTTCACACATAGTGAGGAAAAAATGCCCCAACAACTCGTGGAGTGCATCCCCAATTTTTCAGAAGGACGCCGACCTGAAGTAATCGCAGCAATTAAAGATTCAATTTCTCAAGTGAAAGGAATTTCGCTGCTCGATCAACATTCCGATGAAGATCATAATCGCACTGTTCTTACCTTCTCCGGTGCACCAGACGCCGTCGTGGATGCAGCATTCGCAGGAATCGCAAAAGCGGCTGAATTAATAAACCTTGACCATCATCAAGGTGAACACCCACGTATCGGCGCAACGGATGTGGTCCCTCTCGTCCCACTGGCTGGAATATCGATGAAGGAGTGTGTTGAGTTAGCGCATGATTTAGGGCAAAGGGTCGGGAATGAACTCAACATCCCCGTTTATCTATATGAAGCTGCAGCCACTCGGAAGGATAGAAGTAATTTGGAAAGCATCCGCCGAGGTGAATACGAAGGTTTGAAGGAAAGCATCCAGAGCGATCCAGCCAAAGAACCCGATTTTGGTCCTAACCAATTGGGCAGCGCAGGGGCCACGGTCATCGGCGCACGCCCCCCGCTGATCGCCTTCAATGTATATCTCAACTCGGATGATGTTGAAATCGCCAATAAAATTGCTCGAAGCGTGCGCCATTCCTCAGGTGGTTTGCGATACGTAAAAGCGCTCGGCCTTCTCGTCGAGGGTCGCGCCCAGGTGTCGATGAATTTGACCAACTTCCGTAAAACCTCTATCGCTTCCGTTGTGGAGCACATTCGTACTGCTGCCGAGCGCTATGGAACGCAGGTTCAATCGTCAGAGTTGGTTGGTCTCATCCCTCAGCAAGCTCTTGTCGACGCAGCGCAGTGGTACCTGCAATTGGATGGATTCAACTATGAACAGGTGCTTGAGTCACGGCTATATGCGGGGGGGGATCAAGAGCAGCTCGAAACCGATTCGTTTCTGGATAAATTGGCCGCCGGCAGCGCGACGCCTGGAGGAGGTTCTGCAGCTGCATTTGCAGGAGCGATGGCAGCCAGCTTGGTCGAGATGGTCGCCAAACTATCCATGGGTAAAGAGAAGTACCGGGAGATCGAGCCACGCATGAAGGAAATTGTGCTTGAGGCCCAAAAGCTCAGAGAGAAATTAGATGATGCCGTCGATGAAGACGCGCTAGCCTACGAGGGTGTGATGAATGCCTTCCGAATGCCCAGGGTTTCTGAAGGTGAACAAGAACTGCGGTCTGAATCCATCACGAGCTCCATCACTCAGGCAGCAACCGTTCCCTTATTCGTAGCTGCCATGGCGCTCCGAACAATGGAATTGGCCTTCGAGATTGCACGTGACGGAAATATTAATGCGGTCTCGGATGCAGGTACAGCAGGGGCAATGGCATCAGCAGCTGTGAAATCCGCCTCAATGAATGTACGAGTTAACGCAAAATCGTCCCCAGATGGCGAAAAGGCAAAGGCCTGGCTCGAAGAAGTTAATGATTTAGAGAAAAAGGCAGAACTGGTGGCGAAAGCGATTGAACAGATTCTGCAAGAACGCGGTGGAATCTAGGATCACGAAACGTTCTTCAACTCACCATTCACTCGCGCTGAAGATATTTCCGAGGAAATATTCCCTTTCTTCGATTGTCATCGGACGGGGCTGTGCAAAATCTTCAAGAAAAGCCGTGAGTACTTCTGTATTGATATATACTCCATCATAGAATACGTGTCGATCAATGAATTCCTGGCGCACGGCAATCGACCACATCTGGTCAAAGAATAAATTCCCCAATCCATAATGGATCAGGCCATCTCCAACAAACTCAAAGGCTTGAGGTTGATGCGCTTGGCTCCCGCTGACAATTACCGCGCCTGCTTCGGCAACTGCTCGAAAATCTTCTTTCTGTTTGGTTGACGGCTTTGGCTGGTAATACTCATTCCATTGGAAGGTGAAGATCGGAAGATAACCCTCGGAACGAAGCTCACCGATCATCGCAATGAGTACCTCCAGCTCGCAGGGAAGCGCACCCGGAGTTGTTTCCTTTGCCCACACTGACGGAGGTCCGGCAGAATTGCACCCCAGAAAAGCGATTCGATTTCCATTGTGTTCAAATCGAGCTGGCCGGGAAGCATCTTCAAGATCTTCTCCACCCCCAAAATACTGCCACCCTAATTGTTGATATAGATCAAGAGAATATAGCAACCCCTCATCTCCGTAATCCTTTATATGATTACCCGTAAGCTCAACCACATCGGTTCCGATGAACTCCAAGAGCGCCACGTATTCAGGGGCGCTGCAGAATTTAAGGCCTTCACGAACTGGGCTAGGTGCGGGGCAGGTTTCAAGGAAAGAAACCTCGTTGCTAATGTGTGTGACATCAGCCTCATTCAGCCAACTTCCGATTTTTTCGGCGGGATATTCAATTCCCTTATTTTCCATCGTCCAGGCCGTCGCCCGAGTCAATGCTGTTACACCGGTCATCACAACGAAAGTCAGTTTTTGAGGATCGCGATTTGAGTTGGGCCATTCTAGAGATTCAGAAAACGCCTCAGTTATCACACCCTCTCCGCTAACACCATATCGAAGTGCGAGTGCATACGAATCGGGATCGAAATATTTCTCTAATGGAGAACGTTCATCGACAGCGATGACCTTCCATTTTGGTTCCACGTCTTCAAAGGGAATGATAGCAAGTGCATCACCCATATTCCAAGCTGTATCTAAAAGCCCTTCTTCAACCAACATCACCCGCGATCCTGACATCTTTCCCAGGAGGGGTTCAAGCAAGGTGGCGGAAGTTGATGAGAGCAGGAGAGTAGATTGAGAATCGGAGGTTCCG
>JAGLGG010000211.1 GCA_023144145.1 Anaerolineales bacterium
CTTGTCTTAATCGGCTTGGGCGTTGAGGCGAGTACAAACACTTTCTTCATGGCCGTTTTTATCCTTTCTTTTTCAACCGTCGTCGGAGCTGTCTCCGCACTTCCGGGCGGGATCGGGGCTGCCGAGGCGAGTATCGCGGGGATGTTGGCCTTGTTGGTTGGATTGAATGCTGGCACTTCTGCAACAGCCACACTGCTGATCCGATTTGCTACGCTGTGGTTTGGTGTGGGCTTGGGTCTGGTGTTATGGGTCTTCTCCAAAGATCTGTTGGTATTGGATCAGCGCCAGAACAGGTTGAACGAAAGCGGCGAAATATGACGCCTGAAAGCGTTACAATTTGCAGCTTATATCTGTCATAATGACACTGACTTTCAATGGGGTGCTGTCCAAAAAGGACACAAGTTACCGCTCCCCTATTGGGAATTAGTCGTAGGGGCGACTGGCAGTCGCCCTTAAACCATGCATCTTGTTATTTCGCAATATTCTCGAGTGCTTTTAGGGCAGTCCCATCTTGAGACGTGATCGTCATAATTCTCTTTGGCATGCAAAATCCGGTTAATTCAGAATGAATTTCATAACAGTTGAATTACATTGCCACACCCATTATTCAAAAGACAGTTTGATGATGCCAACTCGATTGTTGGAGGTGTGCAAGCAGCGTGGCATCGATCGCCTGGCTATAACCGATCACAATGAATTCGATGGTGCAGTGGAAGCTTCGGAAATTGAACCGGAACGCGTCATTCTCGGCGAGGAAATCATGACCACACAGGGTGAGCTGCTCGCCTACTTTGTTAAGCAACGGATTCCTCCTTACCTCACCCCGGAAGAGACCATTGATAAATTGAGGAGGCAAGGAGCGGTGATCAGCGTAGCCCACCCTTATGATCGCATCCGAGGGGGTTCCTGGAGCGACGAGGATCTCAACCGAATTCTCCCTCTCGTTGACGCCATTGAAGTGTTCAACGCGCGTACCTTGAGCTCTGCTCCAAACAGGAAAGCTGCAAATGCCGCCAGAGTTCATGGTCTGCTCTCAACAGCAGGTTCGGATGCACACACCTATTTTGAAGTTGGGCGCACCTACTTAAAGCTACCCAACTTTACCGACGCTGACAGTTTCCGAGCAGCGCTTGCTTCGGCAGAGATCATCGCTCGGCGATCCTCCCCACTAGTCCACTTCTTCTCGCGTTACGCAACTTATCGGAAAAAGTTGGGGTGGAAGCCGTGAGTTCAATCCTTTTCACAGATGAATAGTGTCGTCATCAAAAAAATTGATCGATGTGTGACGCAACCCAAATATGCCAGCGCTAAACGAATTGATGACAAGAATTGATTACTAGCGGAACTCTATGATACAAAGAGGCTGGAGCCTTTGTGATCTTAACCCTTGCCAAGGATTCTAGAAATGCCCCAGGTCAAGGTATAACTCCTTCGCAAGGCTTAAATCTGAGCACAACCTGTAACAAAAATAGGAATCCATGAGCTTCCAACCAATAACCATAAAATACAACTATAAAATTTCCGATCTCATTCGAGCGTATCGGCGCTATCGTTCAAAAACGCTTATGTACAAAATTGGTTTGGCTCTTGGAGCCATTTGTCTGATTGTAGGGATATGGTATTTGGTGCAATTTAATCTGGATACCGCAGCTGTGCTGCTCTTCCTACTAGCGCTAATGCTCGCATTTGATTTGGTGAGGCTTTTGAGGATATGGCTTGCATTCAAGCGTAATGAGAAACTGTATACAAAGGAAATTGAGGTCAGAATTGAAGACGGAGGAATTCACAGTAAGACAGATGATGCTGAATCCTTTTTCAAGTGGGAAAGATTCGATGAAGTGATGGAAGATGAGCAGTTCTTTCTCCTGATCTACGGGAAATGGATGTACACCATTATCCCTAAGAGGATATTTTCAGATCCCACCCAAATGCAGATAGTTTCGGAAATGTTTAGGGAACACGTCGTGAAGTCAGAATGATCGCAACGATTTTAGTAACTGCAAGCTACATTGCCGCGCAAATGCTGGCCGACATCACAAGCCTGAAGATCGTGAGTATTTTCGGGATGTCTGTTGATGCGGGGACATTGATCTATCCCCTGACCTTTACGATTCGGGATTTGGTCCACAAGGTTGCCGGCAGGCGCGCCGCACGAATTATCATCCTCACAGCCGCGGTCATCAATCTCGGAATGGCTGGGCTGTTTTGGATCGTCAGCCAACTCCCTTATGATCCTTCAGCCGGCCCACAGCCTGATTGGAATGCGGTCCTTGCTCCAGTATGGCGCATCGTTATCGCCTCCATATTAGCTGAAATATTTTCAGAACTCGCCGATACAGAAATTTATCACCTGTGGGTAACGCGGATTACGAGCAGATACCAATGGCTGCGGGTATTGGTGAGCAATGCCGTAAGCGTCCCTATGGATAGTTTGATCTTCGTCTGGGCTGCCTTTGGCGGAGTTCTGCCCACGCCAGTGGTTTGGGAAATTTTCGGGGCGAATATTTTGCTAAAGGGCGCCTTCACACTTATCAGCTTACCGAGCATTTATTTGGTGCGGGAGAAACCAGAGGAGAAGTGATCATAAAGCGTGGTTTTGGCAGCCGCTGGGCCAAACGATGAAACCACAAAAATCCAATGTAGGGGCGGTTCGCGAACCG
>JAGLGG010000212.1 GCA_023144145.1 Anaerolineales bacterium
CGTGTTGATTGTTTCGAAGGCTCATGCCCCTTCTCAATCATAACCTCGCGCAGAGAGTCTACGGTGGGATGCTCGTGAATATCGATATGTGTAAATTCGATCAGGGCCGAACGAAGATCAATTCGCTTCCACGGAGGGGCGAAATCTATCTTCCTGCCCTGGTAATCAATCGTCGTGGTTCCAAGGGCTTTTTCTGCTGCGAAAGCAACCATGTTCTCAGTGAGTTCCATCACAATTTCATAATCTGCGTAGGCCATATAGAACTCAAGCTGCGTAAATTCAGGATTATGTTTAAATGAAACACCCTCATTTCGAAAGTCTCGGCCGATTTCGTATACGCGCTCAAATCCACCAACCAGCAACCGCTTTAAATAAAGCTCGAAGGATATCCGAAGGTACAGATCTTGATGTAGTTGTTCATGATGCGTAATAAAGGGCGTCGCGGCGGCGCCACCATAAATAGGCTGCAATATGGGAGTTTCGACCTCGATAAATCCTTGGTTATCGAGAAATTCTCGCAAGGCTTTAATGATGCGTGTCCGGGTCCAAAAAATCTCCCGTACCTCGGGGTTTACGACAAGATCGGCATATCGCTCACGATAACGAGCTTCCGGATTGGAGAAGGCTGAATGAACCACGCGCTCATCATCAACAACTTCTTCCTTGGCTGAGGGAAGCGGTGAAAGGGCTTTGGCGAGAATGTGAAAGTCCTCAACCCTCAAGCTCACCTCTCCAGTTCGAGTGCGGAACATGACGCCTTCCGCTTGCATGAAATCTCCAAGATCAAATGCATCCTTGAAGAGGTCCAATTTTTCTTGACCGACCTCATCCAACCTGATAAACAACTGAAGTCTGCCCTTCTCATCTTCAATATGGGCGAAAATCACCTTCCCCATGGATCTGATAGATCGCAAACGACCAACTAGGGTCACCGCGATCTTTTCATCATCAGCAGATGTATCAAAGGCAGAGATTGCTTCATCTGAGTAGTGGGTTCGATGGGCTCGAGCTGGATATGGCACCATCCCCGCATCCGCTAATAAGCGAAGTTTTTCAAAACGCACTTGTTCAAGCTCTGATAATTCAGCCATGATTTTGATACCCCTTAGCCTGAGTGCTTGCCAATAAGAGAATTACTCGATTCGATGAGATTGTTGCCTTAGGGTTGAGATCATCCCATCGCGAAAACGCCCCACGCGGCAATGCTCGCGCGGGGCGCATTGAGCATCTCCAAGTCTATTTGATCTTGACGATCCGATATTGAATTGCGCCTGCAGGCGCTTGAACTTCTACAAACTCACCGACTTTGTGATCCAGCAAAGCTGAACCCATCGGTGACTCATTTGAGATCAACCCCTCTTTCGGGTTTGCTTCTGCTATACCCACAATCATAAAGGTCTCAGATTTCCTTCCACCCTTTTCTTTGACTTCAACAGTACTTCCGATGGCCACTTTGTCTTTCGAGTTTCCGTGTTCAATTATTTTGGCTTGAGAGACCATAAACTCCAACTCGAGAATGCGTCCTTCAACGAAAGCCTGCTCATTTTTGGCCGCTTCATATTCAGCATTGTCTATGAGCTCACCATCCTGCATAGCTTCATGCAGGCGCAGAGCTACTTCCTGACGCTTAGCTGTTCGCAATTGCTCTAATTCTTCCTCAAGCCTTTTCAGACCATCTTCAGTAACATAAATTTCTTGTTGTGTCATAACATCCCCTGCAAGTATTCTATTGAAATTACCGCGTCCTAGAGAAAAAAAGGAACTGAGAGACCGCTCTCAGCCCGCTAGATATTCCAACCGAGCGGATAATAGCATAAGTTCGAATTACTGTCCAGCAGTACTTTTTGGTGGTTTGGATCGATCAATCTGCCCTTTATTGATGACGCATATGGAATTATGAGCAGTAGAATTCGATCACTTATGTCAACAATGATTCATGACTCCACTGAATAAAAGTCAATCGCAAGATGAGGGCCGGTATATGTGGGGTGGTGTGTCAGAGTACACGGGCACACTACCGTTTGTTCAAAAACATCACGTACGGGCAACTGGCGACGTGCGTTAGCACGCGTTGCCCGTACACCAGAGGCTAAAAGCGAGCATCGTCATGAACGTTAACTTAATGGCTTCATAGCAGATACGAAAGACCCTTTTGGGTCAACCCCCCACCTATATCCCTCCACTCGCTTTGAGGGTAGTTTTTCAGTGTACTCATTTAGACAAGATGGATTTGAATTTGAAGAGAATTAAGCTTTGTAGTTGAAAATCACGATAGATTCGTGCGCTCAGCGTGTAATATCGGTGTACCTCCCCACTGGTTGTTGATTTCGAGGAGTTCCGATATCACCGGATCTTCATCCGACCAAAATGTAGACATTTGGCTGGCATACTCCATGATGGCGAGGGCCCAAATCTCGATCTCCGCATCGTCAATAGAGTGTAAGGTCTCCACTCCCGGAGGGAGGTTGTAACCTGGGGGTAACTCATACCCACGTGCGGCATAGGGGAGGTCTCGATAGTAATAGAGCGGCAGTCCGGTCTGCTCCGCGGCACCTCGGGTCAATCGGTGGTCCACATGCCCTCTATAGCATGACGGTACATATAGGAACGTATCCTTGTCATAGATCTCCAAGAGCTTGCTGGCCAGCATGTCGATCAAATCCTCATCACCCACTTCAAGGGAGTCAAAAATGGATTCCTCAGTTGGATAGAAACGTTGTCCCTGGCCATCCCCTCGGTAAATGGATTCCGGGATGTCGAAATACTGAGTGGAGGCGCCTATGCGGTCACACGCATTCTGATCCTCCTGGCGTCGCAATTCGACCGGTGATTTTGTCTCTTTCCAGCGAGCGTGCAATTCTTGAGCAAATGGCGAAAGACCTTTCGTAGGAGGATCGCCCGCACAAATGGTGAGAACAAGGACACTTTCTCCCCGCCTGGACTGTTGGAGTATCAATCCTCCGCATGAAAAGACAGCATCATCCAGGTGAGGGGAGAGATAAAGGTGCTTCGGCATGGGGTGATTATAGGTGAGAATTGAGATTGGAGACTGGAGACTGAGTTGTAGGTCGGGTTTCTATACCCGACCGGCGACAACACATGAAAAACGGCCAGCTATAAACATTGCGTTTACAGTGAACTGTTTTGCATTGCAATTGTTTTGCATTGCACTTAATCTCCAGTCTCCATAAAAGTCTGATGGCTGAGAGCTGATCGCCATTTTCTCCAATGTGAACGAAGTTCACACGCTCCCTGATTTTCCAATTGACCATTTGACAAATCGACAAGTTGACCTGTAGATTATCATCCGTGTTGACGCTCAATACTCCCAAGGTTACAATTCGCACAATGCGCCGTTAGCTCAATTGGCAGAGCAGGGGCCTTTTAAGCCCAAGGTTACAGGTTCGATTCCTGTACGGC
>JAGLGG010000213.1 GCA_023144145.1 Anaerolineales bacterium
AAATATCCCACGTTTCCTTACACTAACAATAGGTAAAGAGATTTTTCGAGCGACGATTATTTGGGTATAAAACAGGTCAAAAAACATATGCTTTTATCGACGTATTTTTCGATCCTGTAGTTAGGAGGCAAAATGACTGAACGAAAGAAGATCACCTTACCCTCTCTATTCCAAAAAGTCGCCCAGGGTGATCCGATCACAATGCTCACATGTTATGACTTCCCAACGGCTTTCTTCCAAGAACAGGCAGGAATCGATATGATCCTGGTGGGGGACAGTCTTGGAATGACAGTATTAGGTTATGACACCACCCTTCCCGTCACCATGGCTGACATGATCAGGCACAGCCAAGCCGTGCGCCGGGGATCGCCAACTTCATGGTTGGTTGGCGACATGCCTTATATGAGCTATCAGCCAAGTGTTGAAAGCGCCATACGAAATGCAGGGCGGTTCATGGCCGAGGCATTCTGTGACGCGATCAAACTCGAAGGTGGAGCTGAAATGGCAGACCGCATGGCAGGAATAGTGGCCGCCGGAATCCCGGCAATGGGGCATCTCGGTTTAACGCCTCAAAGCGCAAGTGCGCTGGGTGGCTTCAAAGTTCAGGGTCGTGGCGCCGCTCAAGCGAAAAAAATAATGGACGACGCCAAAGCTCTCGAAGGTGCAGGTGCATTTGCAATATTACTCGAAATGGTGCCTGATAGGGTTTGCAAGTTGATCACAGAAAGGGCGGAAAATTGCTTCATCATCAGCCTCGGCGCCGGACCCGACGCCCACGGACAACTACTAATTTTCCATGACATGTTCGGCCTCTTCCCCAAATTCAAACCTAAAATGGCGAAAGTTTACGGAGATGCTGGAAAAGTCATCCTGGAGGGTTTGAAAAATTACGCCAGTGAAGTCCATAACGGGAGCTTTCCTCAGCCGGAGAACTGGTTCAAGATCAAAGATCAGGAATATGACGAGCTGCTCGATCTGCTTGATTAACTCTGAAAACGGCTCTAAGTCCTGACAGGAGAGTGTGATGTACAGCAATTTGATTGAGCGCTTAACCATTCCAACGGCGAAACTAGAGGATATTAATTCGCTCATAACGAATCCTGATATGCAAGTAATGAAGGATTTTTTTGAAGTTGTCTCCCGCTACGGAACACCAGAGCAAATTAATCAAAAGGCAGCAAAAGCAAGAGAGTTGCCCAACCTCTTGAAGAAGGTTCAAGAAACGCAACCCTCCTTTCTGCCCGACTTAGAATGGCTCCAGGAACAACGAGATCAAAATGCATTTATCAGCGTGCCTGACTATCGGAACAAGGTAGTTGGATCAAAAGCTGAAACGATGGCTTTCAATGATGATTTCGCCGTGACCCTGGAGATTAGTGCGTGTCAATACTTCCCCTGGGTGATCAAAGCAGCAGAGTGGGCGATAGAAAAAGATGGCCTGGTTCCAGGGCGATTTATCCGTGTCCGCAAAATGAAGGAACAGGAAGCTGATGGAGACCTCCCCGCCTTTGCTGCGGCTATGCAAATCATCGGTTCAAGTTTCGTGGAAACCCTCGATACGAAAGGCACGGATGGCTCAAACGTCCATTTAGATGGTCCGGCAACTATTGCGGGGTATTTCGGGGGCGTCGGACAACCCAATGAGTATGCCCTCAAGTGGTTGGATGAATACTTATATTACTTCACCGAATACGGTATCCGTCAGGTGCTGAATGTGAATTCAGGCACGATTTTTCTTGGGTATATGCTCCATCGACTGGGAATTGATATCGAGTTTAAGATCAGTGTTTTCGTTGGCAACGACAATCCTTATGCCGCTCTTTGGACCTTGATCGGCGCTAAACTATTCTCAAGGGAAGATGGCTCATCACCCCTGATCGGATTTAATTGGAGCAACTCCATTAACAACCAGACCATGGAACTCACTGCGCAGGTGCGAAAGGATTTAGATTTCGAGCAGGTAGTACGCTTCGAACACCACATCACCGAAACTTGGAAGAGCATCGTTCGACAGCCTTACAACCGCAGAGACGAGCTTATCGAAATTTCAGGTCATGTTGCCAATATATCTGCAAAACATGAAGGTGGAGATCCAGAAATCGAGCGAAGAAGGGATTCTCCTTCCGATATCCTGGACTACTTTCGTGATAAAGATGAGGTCATTGAGTCGGGTGACTGGGACAATTTGACTCTAAACTTTTTGGATAAGATGGATGCAACCAACCGCACCGCCTGGGCACTAACGGAGAACGGATTGAGTTATATCGCTGCAGAGAAACTACATCACCAATAAGCGAGGCAACTCGACATATCACGCTCGAGTTTAAGCTCCTGGTAGCTAAAATTACCTAATGAAAGGTAATGATAATGATCCCCAAAGAAATGGAGACATTTCTAAAACAGCGCCTCCCAGAACGCACATGGCAGAATCGATTGAAACGGATTGGCTCAAAGACCTACATGGAATTTGGGCCAATGGATGTCGACCGATTATCGCGATTGGATATCGAAGTCGATAGTCTTGGGCCACGTTTAGTGGTTTGTATGTGGGATGAGGAAGGCCCATACGAAGTAGGGGGATATCTGGTGATCGATAACCTGGCCATGGGGCGCCCTTCAATGGGCGGGATCCGAATGCTACCGACTCTATCCCCTGCGGCTGTCCATAATTTAGCGCGCGGGATGACGCTGAAAAATGCGGCAGCTGACTTGCCCTATGGCGGGGGAAAATCGGGCATTGTCGCTCCCCGAAACCTTGATCCGAAGGCACGCGAAGAAATTATTCGATCGTTCGCACGGTTGCTCTTCGAATATAAAGATGTTTATCTTCCAGGACCAGATGTCGGTACAAACGACGCTGACATGAAAACGATCGCAATTGAAAATGGAATTGATAATGCGCTTTCCAAACCCTCTGATATGGGGGGAAATCGCATTGATGAACTCGGTGCGGCAGCGGGTGGTGTTGTCATTGCCATTGAGGCGTTGCTTCAAGAGATGCAACGGTTAAAAAGCCTGCCACAATTTGCGCATTTCTCTTCGGGATTCCTGGATGAATTAAGCTTCATCATACAGGGCTTTGGTGCAGTTGGAGCCCATGTGGCAAAGATGCTGAGGGAACGAATTCCGGATTCCAAGATCCTGGGCATAAGCGATCGCGATGGATATATTTATGGATGCGATGGTCTATCAATCCAACCGCTCTTCAAGCTATGGCAGGACTACGGCTTGGTAACGCGACGGTTTTTTGAAAGCGAACTGCAACCAGATCGATCCGACATGAGTGATTTCAAATTTAGTACTGATCCCCACGACCTGCTGCGCGAATCTGCCTTCTGTTTAATCCCGGCTGCACCAATCGCAAACTACCTCGATACTGATCCTTCATCTCAACCATCTATGACCGTCGATCGCATGGGAAATTGGAGCTTGATCGTTGAAGGCGCGAATACATACTCTCCTGATCCAGCTCGAAAGCAAGCACGCGCTCGAATGGAAAGAGCCGTTTATCGCGAAAGAGGCATTCTCATTGCGAC
>JAGLGG010000214.1 GCA_023144145.1 Anaerolineales bacterium
ATCAAGACACCAAATGAGCTGCGCTTTCCGGAATCAATCCTCGGGAATCGGGCAGAAGTAGAAAAATGGTTAGACCAACACCAGGGCGATTTGGAGCAACTTGCCGAGAAACGTCGTATCGCAGGAGAACAGTCTCGCGACGAAGTCATACGACGAAACATGAAAGAGCTCATCGACCTCTTGCTCACGGATACAGATATGCTTCCCTACGAGGCAGCTGAGCGAATCAGTGTTCAACGTATCGCCAAGAGCGAGAGCGTGCGGACCGCAGCAGACCTTATGACACCCATCCCAACAATTGAAGTCACGGGGACTGTCCAAGAGGCCGCGCAGAAACTGGTCCAATCAGAAAGTTCGATACTGGGTGTTATAACTTCAGATGGAGAGCTGGCAGGTGTTATCACCAGGTGGGATATCACTCGAGCAACTGCAACTGGTTGTTCCGAAGATATGCCACTTAGGGAGATAATGTCCAAAAAAGTCATTTCCGCAGCGCCCGAGGATGGGCTGCTCACAATCGTCCGAAAATTGGAGCACCATGAGTTTTCTGCTATGCCTGTCGTTGATGGTCAAAAAGTTTTGGGCATGGTGTGCACGGATCTCCTGACCAGGACTTCTTTACTGAGGCTCCTTCAAACACAGATAAATTAATCAAGGTGAATGGCTCCAGAAACAAATTCCACAAAGCCTGACTGTGGCTCAAGTTCCAGGAGCAAGGTCTGCGCGATTAATACAATAATTTATTGACCTGATAAAATTTGTGGCATATCGCTTAGTTATAGCCAGCTTGCTCTTGTGGATGAAGGCCCAGCGGTCTTTTAAAATTCAATTCCAGGTGTTGACTGAGGATAAGTTATTCTGGGGCCTCGGCGTGCTCAGCGTGTGGGTGATATTACGGTAGTAAGGGTACACAAATGAATAGCAGCTTCATCGAAGGTTTAGTGGCTGGTTTCGGAATAGCCATCCCCTTTGGCCCGATATCAGTTCTTATTATCGAGACGAGTATAAGAAAAGGTTTGCCATTCGGGTTGGCGGCGGGTGCGGGTGCCGCTTCCGCCGATCTACTGTTCGCTTCAATATCAGCCGTCGCCGGCGCGATTGTTGCTGCCGCTATAGCACCATATAGCACCGTCGTAAGGATGGTAAGCGCGATATTTCTGATTTGTCTGGGAGCCTGGGGGTTAATGAAGACTACGAAAAAGGCATCTAGAATCGGCAAAGATAACCATGAATCTTCAGGTTTGTTCAGAACTTACTTCACAATATTGGCATTAACCATCCTGAATCCGCTGACAATTGCGTACTTCTCTGCTCTCATCTTGGGGAAAAATCCTGCTGACTCGCTCTCACCAGGGCTGTTGGCCCTTTTTGTTGGAGGTGCGGCACTTGCTTCCCTTTCCTGGCAATCGCTCTTGGCAATTACTGGTTTTCTTGCCAACAAAGTTCTATCCGATACTTTTCAAAGAACAGTTAGCGTGATCGGGAATTTGATTATCATTGGTTTTGGAATCAAAGCACTTATTCAATTCATTTGATGCAGTTACACGTTATCAGTCGTCGAACTCATGTTTTGCATTCACCCTAGTGACCGCCCTGTGTTAGACTCGAATTTACAATTTCAGATATATAAACATACTCCGCATCAAGCTGAGCGAGACTCTGTTTTGCAGTTAAATGTAAATTGTCGATGTTTTCCGACGATTTACACCACGTATTGAAACACGATCCTACGCGAGGAGGTCAATCAATGAAATCGATACTCGAAAA
>JAGLGG010000215.1 GCA_023144145.1 Anaerolineales bacterium
TTGCAGCGGTCACGTTCTAACCAGACAGCCATCTTTTCAATCAACAACTTCTCACGGCGTTCATGAATATCTTTTTCTGTCGGCAGTTCTGCTTGTGAAACTTGCTGCTTAGTGTAGCGCTCAATTCGGTTTAGGCCGCGTCGTTCGCCTGGAGTAACGAGGGAAATCGCAATCCCTTCTTTCCCAGCGCGCCCGGTGCGTCCAATGCGGTGTACATAAGCCTCAGGGTCGCCAGGAAGATCGAAATTGAAAACATGGGAAATATCATCAATATCCAGACCGCGCGCGGCAACATCAGTCGCAACCAAAACCTTGATCCGTCCGGTGCGGAAGCGATTTAGCACGCGGATGCGGGCATCTTGTTCCAAATCGCCATTCAACGCTTCAGCCGGGAAACCGCGCTGGATCAATTCATTAGCCAGGTGGCTGGATCCAACACGTGTACGGGTAAAAACCAATGTTGCGCCAACCTCCTCAACTTCGAAGAGACGAGTTAGAGCAGCCAGCTTATCTTTTTCATTAACCAGATAATAACGCTGTTCGGTTGTCGCAACAGTTAACTGCTTACGCTTGATCGTGACAGACTGAGGCGTATTCATATAGTTGTCTGCCAAACGGCGGATCGGCTTGGGCATTGTGGCTGAGAACAAAGTAGTCTGACGATTAGCAGGAGGTTCGCGCAATATATTTTGAATATCCTCGATAAAGCCCATGCTGAGCATTTCGGAAGCTTCATCCAAGATCACGGTGCGAACACCGCTTAAGTCGAGGATATTCTGACGCATCAGGTCTTGGAGGCGGCCAGGCGTCCCCACGATCACATCCACGCCTTTCTTGATCCGGCGTTTGGAGGTTCCGTAGTGCTGCCCGCCATAGACCGCCATGACTTCAATCTGAAGATGACGGCCGTATTGGGTAATCGCATCGGCCACTTGAATTGCCAATTCACGGGTGGGAGTTAAGACCAGGGTCTGCACACAGCCCAAACTGGGGCTATTGATCAAATTTTGTAAGATTGGAAACGCAAAAGCAGCTGTTTTACCAGAGCCTGTTTGGGATTGAGCAATGATGTCTTTTCCAGCCAGCATCAGCGGAATTACTTGGAGCTGGACATCCGTAGGCGTAGTGTAGCCGAGTTCGGCTATCGTCTGCACCAATTGAGGGTGCAGGTTAAGGCGCGAAAATTCATTCGTCATCAAAATCTCCTGCTGCGTTTTGATAACTCCTGAAGTGTCACAACCCTTGTGAATTGATCGCAGTCTTCGCAGAATACGTCGTGGGTTCTACCAGCCGCTTTCCCCTATCCCCTGCGGCAAGAAAAATGCTCGTCCAGATATTGACGAGCAACCATTTGGAATCTTCAAAACATCATTTATTCAATTTTTTGTTGGTTCTATCCAAACCAACGCTGGAGTATAACACATTTTAACATTGGCTTTCATTATTAGAAGCACTGCGGAAGGCTGCTCGTTAGTGGGTGCTCTTCCTTGTGAAACTAGCGTTTGTTCATTTAATTCCAGTTGGAAGACACTTTCACTGATCGTGGCACAGTAAATGGGCTGCCCGTCGAATGAGATCACGAGTTATTAACAAGAATTTGACCTAATACTTCAGAGGGTTATCCAGGTTTCTACGTGGGCACTGCAACGGATGTTGCATTCAGACATGTCGAAATTGAAAACCTTGGTGGGGGAGATCGTTGATACGAAGCATCTACTAGCCATTCCTATGTTTTATGACAAGAGATAGATCCTGTTAGATTTGTGGCTTGTCTATTCTCAGTTTTAACTAAAGTTCAATCCTCGGCATGATTATTCTAACTTCCTTTACTAAATTGGACTGCTGAAAGATTTTCCCAAAAACTTGCATAAAGTGATTATAATAGATAAAAAAGGTCAATTAGGGGAGAAAACATTTTCGCCCCACACATTATTCTAAAAAAAGGATGAAATTGTCATTTGCAGCAGTTCAAAACATCAACTTCGAAGGTTAGCCGATTGGAAAAAGATAAGATGATAGAGAGTGGTGAGGGACTACAAATTACTAGTGAAGACCTCGAAACCTTGCGCCGGGAAATGAATATCTTGCACACCATATTGAATAGCTTAACCGAGGGTGTGGTCGTGTCGGATCAGGATGGAAAGTTCGTTTTTTTAAATCCTGCAGCAGAGCGGATCATGGGTATCGGCTCACCGGATATTACTCCAAACGAGTGGACAACAACCTACGGCTTTTACCGTATAGACAAAGTTACTCCATATCCTTCGGAGGAATTGCCATGGACACGCTCGATGCGAGGAGAGCAGGTTCTGGATGAGGTGATTTATATCCGAAATCCGCGACAGCCAGGGGGATTATGGCTTAGCGCATCCAGCCGCCCTTTGTCGGATGAGATGGGTGCTATTGATGGGGGCGTAGTCATCTTGCGGGAAATCACAGAGCGGCAATTTAGGGAAGAAGCGGAGAAACTGGCTAGAGCCGTAGAGCAAACTGAGGATAGCGTGGTGATTTCAAACACGCAGGGGATCATCGAATATATCAACCCGGCTTTTGAAAAAACCACAGGTTTCAGCCGTGAAGAAGCTGTGGGCAAAACCCCACGCATTCTAAAATCTGGTTTTCATGATGATGCATTTTACAAGGATCTTTGGGGGAAACTTCTCAATGGAGAATCTTTTCGAGGGACGGTCCTGAATAAGAAGAAAAATGGGGAGTTGTATTGGGCAGAGCAGACCATCTCACCCATTAATGATAAGGATGAGAACATCACGAATTTCGTATCTGTGTTAAAAGACATCACTGAATTAAAAGTCAAACATGAGCAGGACATCCAGCTGGAAATTGCTCGCAAGATCCAACAAGAGTTCTATCCGAAGGATCTTTCTGTACCAGGATTTGATATTGCTGGAGTATCATATCCGGCAGATAAGACGGGTGGGGATTATTTCGATTACATCACAACCCCCGATGGATACCTGTGGATCGTGGTGGGAGATGTGGGCGGTCACGGTATCGGGGCAGCGGTGGTTATGGCAGAAACGCGAGCGTATGTACGATCATATATAAAAAGCATGACAACCCCAGGAGAGGTATTGACCAAAGTCAATCAGGAACTGACATCCAATGACGAAGGAGAACGTTTTGTCACGATGATTTTGGCTCAAATTGATACTCGTCATCTTACCCTCAGGTATGCCAATGCAGGTCATGTGCCGGGATATTTACTCAGCAACTCTGGAGAGGTTATTTCAGAAATGGGATATAGGGATCAACCGCTTGGTGTCCTACGGGATTATGAGTATTCATCTAGTGATCATGTTGCACTTTATCCAGGGTACATCTCGGCATTTCTTACTGATGGTATAACGGAGGCAATGAATTTCGATAATGTGCAGTTTGGAAGGCAGAAGGCGCTGGAAATCATCCAGCAACATCGGCAATTCAGCTCACCCGATATCATCGATAGGATGTATCAGACAGTTCAGGCTTTTTCAGAAAACCAGCCCCAGGAAGATGACATCACGTTGGTCGTTTGTAAACTGACGGATCCCCCGCCGTTATAGATCTTGAAAAAATGAAGTCAGGGAAGGATCTTTCCACCCTGTAAATTGGGGTGTTTAGCATCCATACAACCTAGAGAGAAGGGGGATATTTGTCCAACAATTAAAAGTTTCTACTCAGTAACAAAGATTTTGCACCGAAACTGTACCGGAAATATCATCTGAAAGGTGACTCAAATCAGGACTCATAGTTTACTCGGTTACAGGTCACCAGTTAGTTCCAGCAACAATCGTCCTCCATCCCTCTTGCTTTCCGCTAGGAGGATTAATTAACAAAAGAACTGGTACAAATATTGGGAGCAGGTCATTAAAAATATCCCCAAGGTTCAAAACCTGTGGGATTGGAAATTAAAGATGCAGCACATACGCATCGATCCCTTCACTGCGTCCTTTCAGGTTTAAATGACGTTTTTCAAGATCGCGTGTATCCATCTGGGCCTCTGTCATTGCATCTGCGCTAACCAGGATCTCTCCTGTAGCAGCCAGAGAGGTAAGGCGAGCTGCCGTATTGGGGACATCTCCTAAGGCTGCAACCTCCATAATCCCGTTCGGTTGCCCGACTGAACCAATAAAAGTCTCCCCGGTGTGAATGCCAATACCTACGGGAATCCACGGGTCTTGCCCTTCACCATGTCCGGTGACTTTGAGCAGTTCTACAGCAGTTTCTATTGCTCTGCGGGAATATTCTTCTCCGGCAATTCCCCGAGTGAACATGGCTGAGACTTCATCACCGGCCAGTTTCTCGATCATGGCGTCAGCATAGCTTAGAACCTTGGTGGTTTCGAC
>JAGLGG010000216.1 GCA_023144145.1 Anaerolineales bacterium
GCGCCACCCTGATACGTATTAGCAAATTCATCACAAAAGTTGCAATAATGTGGGTTAAATCGCGACGGGGACACTTTGAATATGGTTTTTACTAGAGTACCGCTTGTTCCATCAAAGGGAGCAAAGCAGAATTTACATCGAGCATCTGAGGGTAGGAATCTGAAGAAACGTTGCTGCCTTCGTTTGGTTTGTGGAGGGCCGTCCATTGCCCAACTGCGCCAAAATTGTTCGACCATGACCTCATGAGTCGAATTATCATCACTCATAATAATAGTCCTAATAACATCGGATATATCCAGTTTACTGCTTAAAGCGCAATTAGTCTAGGGGAAGCGTTCTGCACGATTGACGAACAGGATCCCCTCGAACTGGCTCGAGCCAGGGTCATCCTGGAGCGAGTCAAAGCCCACATCCGCGCTTGCTATCCGATAATGGTCCCTGCTATGTTTCCCATAGATTCTGAAACGATACAACGCATCCTACGTTCCAAGCTTTTTCCAACCATTCCACCGAGAATTCATTTAACGCCTCAGCTTATTATGTGAGGTTGTTTTGCTTGATTGCGAAGGGTGTTATTTCCGATTTGTGGTCGCTGGGCTTCGTTATCCAACTGCTACAGCCATCCCCCAAAATTGATGACCTTGTGGTTGGAGGGGATCACCCAGATCAACCGGTCCATCCCATGCGACTGAGAATTCATCCCAGCTGGCTGCCTTCTCGGCTCCATCATATGGGTCGTGGTAGAAGAGGATCTGCTCATCGATGTCGATCCCGTAGATCACCACGAAATGTCCTGGTCCCTCATCTGCCAAGCGCCAGACGATATCGGCGATGATGGGTTGACCTGCTGCAATCGATTCTTGTATCTCTTGCAAAGTCCAACCTTCGTGTGCATTTACTAGCAGACCATATTCTTCTCGAGCAACTTGGACGAGAGCTCCAGGTGAGGTGCAGACGGGATTTGCAGCGCAGTATGGATCGTACCCACCCTGTGCGGGGGAAAACTGATGTTTTTGAATGACATTTTCCAGTGACTCTTCAAGATCAAAGTAATCGAGTGTCATTAGCAATGAGGTTGGACCACAAGCGTTGGGAAGGGAGGTTTCACTAATTTGTGAATGGTATTGATCTTCCATCGGAAGCCGAGTGATAAAACCTTCATCAATGCTCACATCCCCAGAGATCGGAGTTTGTGGTGACGCCGTTTCATAATTCGGGTTACCTTCACCATTGGAGTTTTCAGTAGTTGGATCAATTCCTAAGATTTCTTCCGTTCCCTGGAACTTATTGAACTTAGCCATGCTGCGCATGCGAATTCTGGCCCCCAATGTAGTGGTTTGACGTCCGGTGAGAGAGAGGGCATCGTGATCTTTGCCAATCAGTGTTGCTTCCATGTCACCATCTGTAGGGGCGGATGCGACTGTGAAGGCACTTCGCTGATCTGGAAATAATCTGAAGCTACTCAGGATCATCGAGCTTAGGAGTATTACAAATGTGATCCGAATTTGATGCTTCTTCTTCATCTTATTTTCCTCGCTCAGGTCAATTCAAGCTTAGAAGAAGAAGCGTCTGGTTTCATCCGGCGGCTGGGTAAAAGGAGGACTGTCCAGATGGTCAGTCTTTTCATAGACCAATGGATCAGCATGAAGATCTGTCATGTGGGGGATGGTCAGTTTTCTCGAATCGGGCGATTTTCTTTAAGGGGGGATCAGGATTTATATGAGACGTGGCAAGACCGCCTATTGTCTTTTCATACACACACTTTCACAAGGGGTCGTGAGAATTATGGTGAAATCTATGG
>JAGLGG010000217.1 GCA_023144145.1 Anaerolineales bacterium
ATATTCTTGGTTCCGATCACATTATTCGTGACCGCTTCCTCAACATTCACTTCCATCAGGGGGACGTGCTTATGCGCGGCAGCGTGAAAAATGAACTCTGGCCTGAAATCATCGAAGATGCTTAATATTCGCTCTCGATCGCGAATATCGGCGATAATCGGAATTATGGGCAGACCCGGGAAATCTTCTGTCAAATCCAAGAGCGCTTCAAAAATGCTATTTTCGCCATGACCCAACAGTGCGAGTTGGGCCGGTCTCCAACGCGCGGTTTGCCGACAAAGCTCCAAGCCAATGGAACCCCCCGCACCTGTGACCATCACACGTTTTCCGGTGATTTTTTCGCTGATCATCTCATCATTAATGTGAGCTGGCTCACGCCGCAACAGGTCTGCAATGTTGACCTCTCTCAATCGATTGACACTCACCTTGCCACCGATGAGTTCGTACATACCCGGCATGGTTTTAAATGGGATTTGATGTCTCGAACAGATATCGGTCACCAAACGCACAACCGCACCGGGCGCAGTGGGAATCGCAATCACGACTTCGTGTGCGTTGAACCTATTCACCACACTTGCCAGGTCAGGTAACGCTCCTGCAATGGATACCCCGTGGATTTCTTTTCCTAGCTTCTCAGGATCGTCATCGACAAAGGCTACCGGTAATAAGTGAAGTTGGGGATTTCGCTGCATTTCCCGTACAACGAGGACCCCAGCATCTCCAGCGCCTACGACGACAATTCTCACCCCTCCAGCAAATCCATCAGCCTTTTGGCTCATCTGGCCTGATTCAGCCAATAGACGAATTGTCAGCCTCAGGCCGCCCACGCTCAGTACGGACAGCAACCAGTCGATTCCCAGAACAGCACGAGGGAACGCGGCCGGCAGTATCCCGCTGGCGATTCCGAGCATAACAATGGCTGCAACGACAACTGATGCAGTGGTCGTCGCACTGGCAACCAAAAGTAGTTCTCGTGTGCTTGCATAAACCCAATAACGTCGGTAGAGGCCAAAGAGGTGGTAGATAATGGGCTTGACTATTAAGGCAAGGCCCATCATCAGGAAAGCCTGAGGGACGAATTCGATGAATAACGGCCCCAGCTCTAAACGCAAGGCGAAACTGGCCAAGATTGAGGTTGAAATTAGGATCAAATCGCCAATAAGAATTAGGCGATTCCGAAATTGAAATGAGGCTTTCATTCGCTGGATATGCCGCCTTCAGATTTGTACCATTGTACCGTGCGTTGCAAGCCTTGTTCCAAGGCGATTTCCGGGCGATAACCCAACGCTCTTTCTGCTCTTTCCTTGTCCGCCCTAGAGTGTAGGATGTCACCCTCTCTTGGAGATGCGAAGTTTGGTGCAGGCCCCCCTGGAATTAATGTTCGTAATATTTCGTGCAATTCGACAATTGAGACGGATGAAGGTCCAGCAATATTGTACACATCACCAGAGGGTGCATCTACTGCAGCGGCCAGTAAATTTGCCCGAACGACGTCGTTCACATAGACAAAATCCCTGGTTTGGTGACCATCACCGTAAATCGTGGGTGAGACCTTTGAAAACAACGAATCAATAAAGATTGGAATTACGGCTGCATAAGGCGAATCAACTCTTTGCCCGGGTCCATATATGTTGAAATATCTCAAACTGATAGTAGGCAGGTTATAGGAGCGATGAAACGTCGTGGCAACACCCTCGGCAGCCAGCTTTGACCCTGCATAGGGTGACAAAGGTTCCACCGGATCGTTTTCCTTCGAAGCCCCTGAGGCCGCTCCATATACGGCACAAGATGACGCTTGAACGACTCGTTCTACTCCCGCCTTATACGCTCCCCACAGAACGTTCAAGGTGCCATTTGCATTCACGTCGTAGCAAGTGATAGGATCCGCCATCGATTCAGGGACGGAAACCATCGCCGCCAGGTGAAAGACCAATTTCACACCATCAACTGCTTTTCGCACCACCTCACGGTCTCTGATATCACCAATTATCATTTCGACATCCAAACCGTCTAAATTCTCCTGCCGGCCTGTTGAGAGATTGTCAAGAACCCTGACATCATCACCTCGATCGCAGAGAGACCTGACAAGATGTGTACCTATAAAACCAGCACCACCGGTTACGAGTACTTGTGCCACCTTAAACTCCTCTGAATACAAGAGCGGAACCAATACTTCTTAACATGACCCACAGGTCCAACATCATACTGCGATGTTTAATATAGTAAAGATCGAATTCAAGTTTCTCAGCAGATCCCTCGATTGAACCACCCTTACCATAATTAACCTGAGCCCAGCCGCCAATTCCAGGTTTCACCAATAAACGAGCCCTATAGAATGGAATCTCTTTCTGCAACTGCGCCACCAATTCAGGTCTCTCGGGGCGTGGGCCAACCAAACTCATGTTCCCCAAAAAAACGTTTATGAACTGTGGAAACTCATCTATATGAAGTTTGCGCAGAATAAGCCCAACCTTCGTAGTTCTCGGATCACCCACGTGCGCCCACTGTGCGATTCCATCCGCTTCAGCATCCTGCCCCATCGTTCGAAACTTGA
>JAGLGG010000218.1 GCA_023144145.1 Anaerolineales bacterium
AAGAATGACCAAGCTAATTATCTAGCGATAATTAGCCCTGATTGCTTCTAGGCAATTAGCCTCATTCCTTTAAGCTGACAGTGTTTTTCTGTCAGCCATTTGCCAGCGAGTTGTTAGACAGCACCTTCATGTTCAGCGATATACCTTATACTCAAATTGACCAGTTGTTCCAACCTCTCTGGATCATCCACAACCGATTGTGAAAGAGCCACATATTCCTTCTTTATCGGCGCCGTTTCAAAGTAGCGCAACTCCTTACCATCCCCATCGTCAATCAAGCGGTTCCTAACTTCCGTTGGCAGCTTCAGACCGAAACCCGCGGGAGTTAGGGAAGCGCAGATCTTTCCATTGGCGTACAACGCGGCCCCGGAGAAGAAATGCTTACACTCAAGCGACACGTCCTTAGAGGCAGGAATCCCTAGATTCGTGATCATTTTCGAAAGCATATCTAAGTAGGGTTGGGCCATGAGTCATCTTTAGTTGGCTTATTGAGCGTGCTGGCTAACAGTTTCGAGCTCAACAGCCCGCTATGAATTTTCGAATTGAATTTGTTCGCGGGTGGGGTCCATTGCAACGAGTTGTTAGGGTGCCTTTTCCCAGCAACGATAAGCACTTATCTCCCAATGTCGTGGTAGGTAGGGTGTGAATACCTCACCCACTTATTACTTTAGTGGTGAAAAATAGAAATATCCAAATAAACCCGCAAAAAGTGTATGCATGACGACAACGCCCCAACCCAAAATATTTGCCAAGCCTTTCAATTGATGAGTAAAAGTGACAATCGCACCGAGCACAAAATAAGCTAAAAGGGCAGGCAACACAGATCGGCGCAATTCGGATTGGGACGAATTCCTTGATGACCATGCTAGAACCGCCAACGAAACCAGGGAGATTCCGTAGAGCTGCTCATTACTCTTCAATTGTAGGGAGACTTCAATCCCAAACGGAGACATTATCTGTTCAGGAGCCAGAAGAAATCCAAGACCGAATATCAAGAGAAGGACAGCGGTCAACCGCAATAATGAACTCATATTCATAAGAGAATGTCTTTCAAGTTGGCTTCCGGTTTAAAGATTAGTGGCCTAACGGTCTCGAGGCTCATGGGAGCAACGCAGGCAACCGGAAGTTGTCCACATTCTACCAAGCTCAAGGGCATTTTTCTTGAGCCGCTAACCTGACTCTGCCAGTTAGTCGGTATTTCGGCCAAAGAATGACTTCGTCATTGTTTAAGCTGAAGGGCTCTTTCCTTCAGCGAGTTGCTAGCTAGCGCTATGAATCACCGAATGCGATATTCCACCTCACACTAGGGTCATCGAACTTTATCTTCTTCGGATCAAACTGCTCGGGATCAAATTCACCGCCAATCCATTCCTCATATTGCTGATGAGCTTCATGCTCTGGATCAGCGAGGGCTTCGAGAAACAATTCATAGCCCATAGGACCTCCACTATCCTCAGGAGGACATGCGCGCGCTCCTCCAACACAAGTCGGATAATCAACCTCGGCCTGTCCTGCAAAGACTTTCTCAAATGTCACTGCGTGCTCCCACCAATCTCCATAATCGTAGATATAGACCGCTAGAGCATTGGTTGCCGAGAACAACTCCACAAGCGAAACCTCCCACGAAGACAGCACATGCGGATCGTCTAGGATTTCATCATCGGGTATGCCTAATTTGAAAAGGAAACCGGTTCTTGGATCTTCAATTCTGAACTCGTGAAGATGATAATCCTTCCAGCCCATAACATCCTGAATAGCTACATGAAGATCCCAAAACGTATATTCAGCGGGAACAAGAATCCTGCGCCATATAGTCGGATTCACGATTTTCAACTCAACCTTGAATTGATAAACCTGAGTAGAGTTCATATTCCCCAATTCCAATCAGGCTGCTAAATCGAATGACTTGTGCTGGCTAACGACTAAGCTCGCCTGCCGCTTTTTCGCTGCACTAAAAATCGGTCAGGTGGAGCGATTTATTATGTGTTTTCAATGCCTTTGAAGATATTTTTTTAGTGAGCCGGTGTGTTCTCTTTCATTGTTTTTGAAGCCACCCCCTATCCAACTGTGAAGGCTCGCTGTGACTACCACTTGATGATCGTGATACTCATACAAATCAAACCTTTTCCAAAGTATTTTGATCAGTATGATGAAAGATAGCCTCATTGACGGGTATCCATAACTGTGTATCTTCCTTATAGCTGAATTTCCCATCATCGTGGATAGTTATATCTAACACGTACTTCATGGTTTTGTAGGATTCATCCAGGTATTTATTCGACAATATCCCGTATGTAACCGACCCAACCTCTGCGGATAAATGGAAACTTTTACTATCAGCTTCGGCATCACCACCCGCATTTATCAGCACCCCACGGGGCACTACAAAGCAACGCAACAACTGTTTCCGACCTTCATCCCACAGCCAGTAGCCAACTTCTTCGTGAAATGGATTGTCTTCACCCAAGCGCCAGGCAGTCATAGAATAACGCAGGCCATACAATTCTTGTGGACCGTTTAGAACAGGCCCAAGTGGTTCAAAAACAATTTTTTCGCGAAATTTTGTTTCCTTTTCTTCGCTGTGGATTCTAGAAAAATCAATTCCTTTATCGCCTTCCCATGTTCCTGCCAATGGAACTAATGGACCAAGGTTTTTAATAATCTCTTCACTCATATTTCCTCCTTTTAAAAATATAATTCAACGACGATTCTATCAAACTTTACTAACACATAACGGCCTCGATACTCAAGCGATTTCCTTGAGCCCTAATTCGTCCTTCGGTCAACTGATCATCGCCAGCCAAAAAAATGACGAAGCCATTCTTTAAGGTGAAGTGTTAAGCTCAAGCGTTTTTTGCTTGAGTCCTCTTCACCCAGATGCACTGCGAGTTATTATCCGGAGCACCATCTATTATCACCTCTAGAAATATCAAGCGTAGACTTTTACTTCCTTCTCAAGCCGATCGCCGATCGTCTCTTCTTGCACCTCGAGATCATAATGAGATTGTAGGTTTATCCACAGACGAGCAGAAGTGCTAAAAAAACGTCCAAGTCGTAGCGCTGTATCGGCACTGATCGAACGTTGCCCATGAACGATTTCATTAATTCGCCGTGGATCAACGCTGATATCCTTTGCCAGTCGATATTGTGAAATCCCCATTGGCTTAAGAAACTCC
Source organism: Anaerolineales bacterium (assembly GCA_023144145.1). GTDB lineage: Bacteria > Chloroflexota > Anaerolineae > Anaerolineales > E44-bin32 > JAGLGG01. The sequence goes on from JAGLGG010000218.1 coordinate 3,177, forward strand.
TCAAGTAATATCTCGCCTGGATGGATAGGAGGAAATTTTCTCTTCGTCATATCTTCTTACCTCAACTGTGATAGTCTGTTATCTCAACCTCGTACGCATTCCCTTCTCGCCAGATAAAGCAAATACGCCACTGATCATTGATCCTAATGCTATGTTGACCTTCGTGATCCCCATTTAGCTTCTCCAATCGGTTCCCGGGGGGCGTTCTGAGTTCTCGTAATTCTTCTACCGCATTCAAAAGTATCAATTTCCGAGATCCTCGTTCCCGGGTTTGAATCGGGATTTTTCGAGGTCTAAATCCACTAAAGATCATTTCAGTGTCAGAATCAGCGAAACTCCTAATCATCGATTTATACAATAGCGTGCTACACCAATGGTGTCAAACACAATTGTTTAATGCTCCACATAACGGCCTCGAGCTCATCTGCGGCGAACCTCAACATGCTGTTTCCCTCATTGAATTCGATATCACTCTTATAAATCTGCTTCACACAACCGTGTAGCCGTCAGATGCAGCGAGTTGTTATGCATCGGTGAAGCTGTTCAACCCAAAGTAACTTATACGCGTACCGGTTGGATCTTTTTCAATTCGCCCGCTTCAGTTTCCCTAACCTGGAATAAATCCCATCGCAACTGAAGGTTCATCCAGAACCCTTCGGTATTACCAAAGAATTTCGCCAATCGCAACGCGGTACTTGGTGTTATTCCCCTTTTTCCATTGACAATCTCATTCACTCGCTGATAGGGCACATGAATACCTTCTGCAAGATCCCTTTGAGTTAACTCCATGGGCTTGAGGAACTCTTCTAGAAGCATTTCGCCTGGGTGTGTCGGCTGTCGATGACTTGGTACTCGAACCATTTCACTCTCCATTACTTTCTCATTTATGATAGTCAACAATTTCAACGTTGTCCGGTCCTACTTCTGCCCATCTGAAGCAAATCCGATATTGCTCGTTAATCCGGATGCTATGGAAACCTTTCCACTCACCTTTAAGTGCTTCAAGGCGGTTTCCAGGTGGTATTCGAAGATCAACCAATTTGACTGCAGAGTCCAGTTGATCTAGTTTTCGATAAGCCACGCTCCAAAGGGATTTTGGGCAGCAACGTCTAGCTACGGCAGTATTCTTGCCATCAAAGACATCCTCAGCACCTTGATTCCCAAATGTCCTTATCACTATAACATATTATCACGGTTATCATGCTATTTCAAGCCTTAAAGAAATACCGATGCCTAACGGCTGCGAGTTGAGCGGCCGGGGCTCGTTCCATCACCCGCTTTTCCCGGCGCCCGGACTTCCATATCCTCTTGTATAAGCCGCAGCATCCCCGGTCCGTTCCAGCGAGAGTTTGTGTAAAAAGT
>JAGLGG010000219.1 GCA_023144145.1 Anaerolineales bacterium
GTTTTCCAACGACTTCTTGGCTCTTTCAGTCCAAGTGTACCTCGAAGCGTCTTCTCTCCCTTGTTGGGCTAGAAGCTCCCTTCGCTCGGGGTCCTCAACCAACTGACGCAGCGCTCGCTCCCATGCATCTGTATCCTCGGCAGGTAACAAGACCGCGTTCTTTTCGCTCAAAACCTCCCGTAATACAGGGAGGTCACTGGATAGAATAGCTCTACCAGTCGCCAAATACTCGAAAACCTTCATTGGGCTGGCAAATTGTGCAGTATCCCCTCCACTGCTCACAGAGATACTTCTTTGATAGGGCATGAGAAGCAAATCACATGCAGCTTGGAAGCCGGGCACCTTCTGATTCTCCACATGTCCAAGGATTTGTATGTTTCCTACCCCTCTTTCTTCAATTATCCCTTTCCATCGAGCCACCGCCTCAGGTTCACCTCCAATCCATAGATAATTGATTTCTGGGCAACGCTGAGCCAAATCGAACAACAACTCAACTCCCCTCCCTGGGTAAAGATGTCCCGTGTATCCAGCTGTTATGCCGGGCTTAAGTCCAAGCTCTTTACGTGCCTGCTTGGGTACGGGAAGTTCAAAATATGCATCCAAATCCACACCCATCGGAGCGATTTCCACAATCGGTTCTTGAAAATCGGCAGCATATTCTTTTGAAAGCCAATCAGAAAGGGAGTGCGTAATTGGTAAAAGACGCACAGCCCCTACTCCCCTTAAATAGTTCCTGAACAACGTTGGTCCAAAACGTCCCGGAGGGCGATCGTGCATTTCGAGAATGGTGGGCAGTCCTAGAATCGAGGCAAAAGCAGCCGCTTGTAGTGTCCACACATAGAAATAGTCCGCTTTCCAGAATCTACCTGCCAGGACAGCTCTTACCGCGAAGTCGTAGCGTCTTAGAAATTTAAATGACCTTAGCCATGAAACGGAAAAATTCGAAGAAATCCCATATTGCGATTGGATCGCCGCCCAGGGAGTCTTCGAACCCACACCAGGTAGATAAAGCTTGACCTCGTGGCCTAGGGATCGGAAGGAATCGCAGACCTTCATAACCTGGATTGAGTTCGCAGTTCTGGAAGGGACCTCTGAGGTAGCGATAAAAGCGATGTGCATCGAATGCTACTCTTCAATCTCATTAACCGGGTAATCGTCCTCGGCTCGCCGGAGTTCAAGGATTGTTTTCCACAAGAGAGTCGTTGAGTTAATGACAAAAAATACTGACATCATCAGTGCCATCATCGGAGCTCCCCACCGCGGGACCAGAACTAGCATTCCTACTATCTGGATCGCTGCGGCAATGAAACCAACCTTTACAGGAAAATCTGGCATTCCTAAGGGTAGGAGCACACTACGGCTCCAATAGATAATGTTGGCCGCGATCACACCCACAAGAAGGATGAGAAGGATGGGATACGCTGGAAGAAATTCCGAGCCGTATATTTGAACGAGCCAGGGTCCAAATAGTATCAAGCCTAGACTTGCTGGGACAGTCCAGATCGCCGAAATCAAACTTCCGCTTCGAAGCAAATATCGGACATTTTTCCAGCTTTTGGCAGCGACCTCCCTGGCAACTTCCCGATAGGTCGTGCTAATCAGTGGTGTCACTGGAATCAGTAAAACATTCATAAAAGCTTTAGCGACCTTGTAATAGCCGGCTTGGAGCGGGCTGCTGAGCGCAGTCAACCACAGAATATCACTATCTCTGGTCACCAAATTGATAGTTCCACTCAGGTTTGTGCTGATCGCGAAGCGAAAAAGATCACGCTTACGGTTCAAAACCAATGATAAAGGAGATTTCCACCATCCTGGCCCCCACTCCGCCCTTGCTGTCCATAGAGCAGCGATTGAGATCGAGCCGGCCCATAATCCCTTCCCAACCAGATAGGCCAAAACGACTTGGAAGAGATCACCCTTATAAATGTATGCAATTCCTATTAAAAGAAGCGTAACGATGCTTTGGGCAACAGTGATCATGGCAATGGTACGAAAGCGATCGAAAATTTGGAGCAGCCCAGTCGCACTCTCAGAAATTAGATTCATAACGACCGAGAGGCCGTAAATCATAAATAGTTCGACTGTTTGAGGATCTTTCGCAAGGTACCGAGCGCCAAGTGGCGCAAGTGCAAGCAAGATCAAAAATGCTAGGAAGGAACTAGTAATCTCCCCAAGACCGGCAATCTTGAATACCGCGGCGGCGTGTCGTTTATCACCTTTGGATGTGTACTCACCGATATAACTCACAACCAATTCGCTCATTCGAAAGGATGTGATCTTATTGATCACACTCGAAAACTGTGTGATCACGCCCAGCAATCCGAAAGCTTCAACACCCAAGAGACGGCCGGCCATAATACTCTGCAGCATACTCAAAACCGCTGATAGTGTACTTGCACTGAAAACGTAACTGGTATTTCGAAGGACTCTGACAGTTAGGGGATTCGAGCGTAATCGCTCAAGGAGTTTTTGTGCACCAGGGATTGGAAGGGTTGGCATGTTTGACCTCAATTATCCGTCGTGTCGACATCCTTCGCCCATTCGCGTTCCGCCGTGTACCATTCCACACCAGCCTTGAGACCATCTTCAAGTGAAAATGATGGTTCCCAACCCAAGAGAGCGCCAGCCTTTTCAATGTTCGCCCATGTTGCTCTCACGTCAGCAAGAGCTGTTTCCTTCCACACAATTCTTGCACTTTTTCCAACAATTGCTTCAATTTGACGAACCACATCCAGGAGCTTTACCGGGCGATCGCTGCCAAGGTTCAAAACTTCATACCCGAGTGGCTGAAGGGCGAGAATGGTTCCTCGTGCAATATCTTCAACATATGTGAAATCCCGCTCCTGGTTCCCATCGCCGTAAATGACCACCGGTCGATCTTCCGTAATCCACTGGATAAACCGAAAGATACTCATGTCGGGTCGTCCCGCAGGACCAAAAACGGTGAAATACCTTAATATCGTTACATCGATACCATAGAGATGGTGGTAGCTATGGCAAAGCATTTCCGCCGCTCCCTTCGAAACCGCATAGGGCGACAAAGGTTTCGTGATATCCGTGTCCTCATAAAAAGGTGTGGGGTTATGATCTCCATATAGGCTTGAGGTGGAAGCCTGAACGAACTTCCCCACTGAATGATCTCGACACAGATTAAGTAGATTTAGCGCGCCGATTAGATTGGCCTGGAAATACACATTCGGGTTTTCCACACTGTAACGAACGCCCGCCCGTGCAGCCAAATTTATTACGGCATCATATTGATTGTTCCCCCAAACTCTCCCCAAGTGCTCTGCATCACTGATATCAACCTTGTGAAAGCAAAACCCTTTGTTTGGCTCGAGTCTCTGGAGACGCCACTGCTTAAGCCTGATATCATAAGCATCGTTAAGATTATCAATCCCGGTCACTTTATGACCGCTTTCGAGCAATTCCTGAGCAACGAATGAGCCGATGAATCCAGCCGTTCCGGTAAGCAAATAATGTGACATCACATCCTCAGAATATGTTCTGATTCAATTCCGTTAGCCCCCATGACATTTCGGGAATCGAATACCAATGATGCATTCTCAGCAACAGCTTTATAATCGATTTCACTGTGGTCGGTTATGACTACAACACAATCCGCGATCTTCACTGCCCCCAACAGATCTGGAACGGAGGTGAGCCCCCAATCTTCATGCTCAATTGAAGGGATATGAGGGTCGTAGTAATCCACCTGGGCATTTTTTTCCTTGAGCAAGCCAATGACATCCAGAGCGGGAGACTCGCGCGTATCGGAGACATTCGGTTTGTATGCAGCACCAAGTATCAATAGTTTCGCACCTTTGATTGATTTTCCTCTTTCATTCAAAGCGTCTTGCACCCTCTGCACCACGTAGCGGGGCATATTGGTGTTTATCTCACTTGCTAGGTCAATAATTCGAGCATTGTATTTAACGCTCTTCAGCTTCCAGGATAAATACAGAGGGTCAATAGGAATACAATGCCCTCCCAGTCCTGGGCCTGGTGTGAATTTCATAAATCCGAATGGTTTCGAAGCGGCCGCTTCGATCACCTCCCAAACATTAATTTTCAAGCGATCACACATTAATACCATCTCGTTCACCAAGGCAATGTTCACTGCCCTGAAGGTATTTTCGAGCAGTTTGGTCATCTCAGCGACTTCGGCTGAGGATACCTGCACAATGGTCTCCAACGCGTGACTACACATCGCGGCAGCGACCTTGGTGCATGCTTCAGTGGCGCCACCAATTATTTTGGGTGTGTTTTGTGTGGTCCAATCTTCTCTGCCGGGATCAACTCTCTCGGGGGAAAAGGCAAGAAATAGGTCCTCTCCAACTTTATATCCGGCTCCTTCGAACTCGGGTAATAGAATTTCCCGTGTCGTTCCAGGATAGGTCGTTGATTCGAGTACGATGACCATCTCTGTGTGAAGCACGGGGAGAAGCGCGCGTGCAGCCGAGATAATGAACGAAAGATCCGGATCCCCCGTCTTTCGTAATGGAGTAGGCACACAGATACTAATTCCATCCACTTCCCTAAGATCGTCGCTCGACGTGCTCACCTTAATTGAGCCATTCTCAACCAGGCGCATCAGATCTTCTGAGCTTACATCCTCGATGTAGCTTTCACCGCGCTGAATTGATTCAACTTTGGTGATATCTTTATCTACCCCAACCACTTGATAACCAGCCTCGGCAAGGACGACGGTCAATGGTAGGCCAACATAACCCAGGCCAACAATTCCTATCGTTGCCTCGAAGGTATCGAATCGCTCAATTAATTTCCTTGCTGCAGGGGGCAACGATATCCTTTCTATATTTTCACTCATATTTTTTTGAGCTCCATTTTCATAATGCCTTATCGCGCATTGCGATATGTGGGAGTGTCCAGAATTCGCACCACGTTTTGAAACGTGATCCAAAATCTGATCAGAAGAGGTTTAACTGCTGAGGTTCTTCTGGAGGTTCCACGCTGGATTGTTGAGATTCCAAAGCCTGTTGGATGTAACCTGGTAGCTGACTGAAATCCGCTATCACTACATCCCGAAGTGATGGTTGGTGAAGTGCAGCGGCAGGGTGGTACATTGGAACGATTAGTCTTCCCCCCACCCAACCTGCTTGGCCGTGGATGGCACTGATCTTCGCCTTGGGGAAATACCTAACCATTGAGAATCGTCCAAGGGTCACTATGATTTTCGGTGAAATCGCTTGTATCTGAGTCTCCATGTACCCCTCACATGCCTGAATTTCATCGATCTGTGGATCTCGATTCCCAGGCGGACGACATTTTATCACGTTACCAATAAAAACCTGCTCGCGTGACTTTCCTATGCTTGCCAATAACTCCTCAAGAAATTTTCCTGCCGCACCTACAAAAGGTCTTCCCTGTTCATTTTCATGGAAACCCGGGGCTTCTCCAATAAAAACAATTTCAGAATCCGCCGGTCCTTCTCCTGGAACGGCATTCTTTCGTCCAGTATGAAGACGACATTTGGTGCATGAACGCACTTCATCCGCGACCTGGAGCAGTATCTCCTCTGGATTCACACGCCACCTCCCCTTATCCCAGAAATTTTCCCATTCATGTCATTAAGGATCATTATTAATGCATCTTCATTGTTATCCCGATAATATCTTTGGCGTTCTCCAATTACCTCAAACCCAAATTTCTTATAAAGATTCACCGCAGCTTCATTTGTAACCCGAACCTCCAAGGTTGCTACCTGCGCCCCTCGCATAAGAGCTTCAATTAACGCATTCTGGAGCAATTGTTCCCCGAATCCCTGTCCACGAAAAAGAGGGTGTACGGCAATTGTGCTGATATGAGCTTCGTCAACAATAAACCAAAATCCCACATAACCAATAATCCGCATCGAGCCATTTTCAAGGACCTCGGCAACATTAAGACGCGCTGCATTATTATCCCTTAGCTCGAAGCGATAAGTATTTTCTGACCATGGAATTGGGAACGAGAGCCGATCGATCTTTAAAACCGTCGGGAGGTCAGCCTCGGTCATCTCTCGAATGCTGGCAATAGAAGGTCTTACACTCACGCTTCACCAATGCCCCGTGTTTGCAAGTAGATAGGCGCGAGCGTTGCTGGATCATCGATATCAGCTAACCGCAGTCTTTCCCAACCAAGCTCAGCGAGAATGCCAGGTCTGCGCACTCGTTGGGCTGGAATTGGGATTTCTACATGATTCAGCTCTTGTAATGCGGCCTGTTCTGACTCGCCAATTTCGCCACAAATGATGATCCGTTGATCAAACTGATCAATCTGATTAAAAACATCCTCCCAAAGTAGGTTGGCAGGTTCACCAACTGCTTCCCAGCCATGAGAACCCCATTTGTACTTCCCGCCGGATATTCTACCCCGGCCCGCCTGGATCAAAGCGAATAATTGTGCATCACTTGCAGGCTGCCCTTTGGCAATAATGTCCAGGGTAGAAATGCCCAGCAGTGTTAGATTGTGAGCGAGGGCAAGGCCCTTAGCAAGGGCCATCCCAATTCGTAATCCTGTGTACGACCCGGGCCCCTTTGCTACAGCCACTGCGGTCAGATCCGCTACGGTACGATTGGCACGGCGAAGCATCAGGGCTATCTCCGGAGCAAGCTCAACTGTGTGAAATCCGCGTGTAACCCAATGATGCTCAGCAAGTAACTCCATTCCGCTGTGGAGTGCGAGACCGATAGATTTCGTTGAGGTATCAATTGCCAGCAGCACTATCAGCCTCCGAAAACCACTTTGCGAAAATCTTTAAGCAGACGTTCGTAGCGAGGTCCAAGCGCGTCGAAATGTAGACCTCTGCGCGATTCATCGACCCATCTCAAACTAATCCAAAGCCTTTCATCCGGAATAACTTCAGCTACCCGCTCAGGCCACTCAACCAAAATGGATACGCGATCTTCAAACAGTTCAAGCAACCCAATATCAATAGCTTCAACTGACCCTGAAAGGCGAAAGGCATCGAAGTGATACAAGCGCATTGCATCTGCTCTGCGGTACTCATTAATGAGAACGAAGGTTGGGCTGGTGACGAGATCTAACGACCCCCAACCGCGCGCGATCCCCCGGGCAATTGTAGTCTTTCCTGTTCCCAGGTCTCCAGCCATGCAGATCACGTCTCCCGGCTGGATGAGTTCTCCAAGCCGTATACCTATTCGGAGCGTTTGTTCTGGGCTGTGGCTAAGAAAATCCAGGCTTCCTTCGGCAATGATGGGCATTTGATGGGTGGATTATACGTCAGGCAATTTTCACTCACAAGCTCCACTATGAGCACATCAGCTAGTATTGATCCATTCCGTACCCAGACTGCAAAGTGTAAAATACTGTACGGTACTCGGAATTTTGCGTTTCTCTCTACTCCACCTCAAACACTTTTTTAGCGCTTGAACCCGTCAGGAAAAATCCCCTTCCATTACTTTGTTCTCCATGCTACTATCCTTCCATGCGAATCCTTGTGGTATCAGACATCCATGCCAACATCACTGCATTAGAAGCGGTGATTGAGGATGCTGGCGACTTTGATGCAACCTGGTGTCTTGGCGACCTCGTTGGCTACGGACCAGACCCAAACGAATGCGTTGAGAGGATCCGAGATCTTCCGAATTTAATTTGTCTTGTTGGCAATCACGATCATGCCGCACTGGGATTGATCCCCCTTTCACGCTTCAATCAAGATGCTCAGGCTGCAGTCGTTTGGACCAAGAAAAACCTGAAGGCCTCCAATAAGGATTACTTACAATCACTGCCTGCTAGCTTTTCCACCGATTCCTTCACCCTCGCTCACGGAAGCCCGAGAGAGCCAATCTGGGAATACGTGTTTGATACCCACGTTGCTGACCGCAGTTTCGAGGCATTTAACACCAATTACTGCCTTGTCGGTCATTCCCACCTGCCGTTGGCCTTCCACCGCTCCGAATCCGAAGAATCCTCCACGCCCATGATTGTGAGAGAAGGGGAAATCATCTCGTTAGATCCCCGAATGATTCTCAACCCAGGATCTGTTGGTCAGCCACGAGATCTTGACCCTCGCGCTTCCTATTGCATTCTGAATCTGGATGATCTCAAATGGGAAGCCCATCGCGCCTCCTATGATGTAACGATTGTGCAGCTGCGGATTCTTCAAGCAGGGCTACCAGAACGCCAGGCGACACGACTTGTGGCTGGATGGTAAGGGGAACCTTAATCCAAGATCAAGCGTTATTGACTTAGCAGCGCAGAAAATTAACGAAGGAGATTTGAAATGCGAAGCGGAAAAAACCTGGCCATATTTTTACTTGTAGCCCTCTTTACCTCTGCATGTGGCGCGCAGAAAGATTCCATATCAATGGGTGGTGAATCAGGA